>JBARIB010000790.1:0-16267 GCA_049799535.1 Allostellaceae bacterium
CCCTTGGTGGACACACAGTCCTGACAGACATTACCGCTCTTCGCTGCGATCGATCAGGTGAATAAACGAACCGAAGACCGAGCCGCGACGAAGACCTTCACAGCTAAGGCTCGATCCTGCCGGGTCGATTGCTTGGAATAGAGCATTCCCGGCGCCCTGTCTGACCATCGTCGCGTAGTGAAATTCGTGCCCTCGAAAGCGTGCGCCGGCCGGTCCAAGCGGATTGTTGTGAAGCATTGCGACGCGGCGGTAGCCGAGCTGTAGCCGCCTCTCGGCAAAACTTGTGACCAGCGGCAACAACCCGACCATGCGCCGGCTGCGTCCGGTCGCATCGACCAAAGCTTCGCCGAGAACCATATAGCCGCCGCACTCGCCGTAGACAGGCTTGCCATCGGCCGCGGCCCGGCGAAGGCCGCCGGCAAAACCGTCTGCGGATTCCAGCTGCTGCGCCCAAAGCTCGGGGTAGCCGCCCGGAAGGTAGACCGTATCTGCCTCGGGGTCGGGCGGCTCGTTGGCGAGGGGTGAAAAGAAGGCGAGTTCCGCCCCCTGGCGTCGCCAGCCCTCGAGGAGAGCGGGATAAGCGAAACAGAAGGCGTCGTCGCAGGCTATGGCTGTGCGCTGACCCAAAACCGGAAGCGGAGTGGCTCTTGCGGCAGAGGCAAACACCGAAGGGCGCGATAATTTAAGGAGCTTTTCGACATCGAGTGCTGCGGCGATCTGGATCGAACAACGGTCGATGACCGCCTCGTTCTCGCCGGCCTCGCCCGCCGGAACGAGACCGAGATGGCGCGACGGCAATGTCAGCGAAGGGTCGGAAGGCAACGCACCGAGGCAAGCGAGCGCGGGCAAATGCCGCGCAATGGCGTCGGCGAGCAGCTTGGCGTGTCGGGGGCTCGAAACCCGGTTGAAGATCACTCCGGCGAGCGGAAGGTTCGGTTCATGAGTGGCAAAGCCCCGCGCCAAGGCCGCGACCGAAGCGCCTTGCCCCCGAGCATCGACGATCAGCACGACCGGCCAGCCAGTCGCCCGAGCGAGATCGGCGGTCGAAGCCTCCTCGCCGAGCGGACCCGTCCCGTCGAACAGCCCCATGACGCCTTCACAAAGAACAATATCAGAAGCCGCCTCGAGTTCGGAGACGAGCCCTGCCAGTGTCGCCCACCGCATCCCCCAGAGATCCAGGTTCAGACAGGGCCGGCCCGTCGCTGCGGCGTGATAGCTTGGATCGACGAAATCCGGCCCGGCCTTGGCGGTTGCGACCCGCAACCCGTGCTGGCGGAAATGGCGCGCGAGGCCGGCAGTTATCAAAGTCTTGCCGCTGCCCGAGGCCGCTGCGGCGAGAATCGCTCCTCGCGCTGTCACGAGAGATCGCCAGAGGCCGGCGCCGCGAGCGCACTCACCCAGTCGAGCGCCGGCCGCAACCGGATGACTTGCCCGATCACGACAATTGCGGGCGCCGGGACCGCGGGTGCTTGGCTGGCCACCTCGCCAAGGGTCGACACGATGACTGATTGGCGGGACGTTGTGGCCCTGCTGATCATCGCGATCGGCTCATCGCGGTGCCGGCCGCCCCTTAGCAGCCGGTCGGCGATTTTACGCAGGTTCCGCGACGCCATGTAAAGCACGAGCACCGGGGCGCCGCGGGCGATGGCTTCCCAGTCGAGGGCGCCGGGAACTTCACCGTCGCTGTCGTGGCCGGTGAGGAAGGTCACAGCGGAATTGGTCTCGCGATGGGTGACCGGGATCCCGGCATAGGCGAGCCCGCCGATCCCGGCGGTAATCCCGGGCACGAGCCGAAACGGAACGCCGGCCTCGGCGAGCGCCAACGCTTCTTCACCCCCTCGGCCGAACACACAAGGATCGCCGCCTTTCAGGCGCAGCACACGCTTTCCGGCTCGAGCGAGACTGATGAGGCGCGCCGAGATGTCCGGTTGGCTCGGCGACGGGCGGCCGCCGCGCTTACCGGCATAATCGAGCGCGGTGCCCGGAGGGACGAGACCCAAGATGCGTGCGTCGACCAGCGCATCATAGACAACAATATCGGCGCGTGAGAGCGCATGGAGCGCCAGGGCGGATAATAGCCCTGGGTCGCCCGGACCGGCCCCGACCAACCAAACGCTACCCGGATCAAACTCCGGCAGACCGAGACGCGCGCTATCGATCACACTTCGAGACCACTCTCAAAGGCGCCGGTTCGTTCCCATCCTACCACAGGTGCGGCTATGGGGGTGAGCCGGGGCCGCCAGAACGTGGGTGACCAGAAGGTAGTCTTATGCGCTGGCTTTGCTAGGATGAGGGAATGGCACGCGAAGCCACGACAACGCTTCGGCGAGGCTGGACGACGGGCGCCTGTGCGGCCGCGGCGGCGGGCGCTGCTTATAGCGCAATGCTGACGGGCGGCTTTCCTGACCCAGCGACCCTCCGTCTCCCGCGCGGCAGCATCGCGAGCTTTCCGCTCGTTCTCGCTGAATTCAACAACGGTGGCGCTCGCGCTGGAATCAGGAAAGACGCGGGCGATGATCCTGATGTCACCCATGGCGCGCTCGTCGTCGCTGAAGTGTCGCCTGAAACGCCGGGCTCTGGCATCGTCTTCGCCGCTGGCGAGGGGGTGGGGACGGTCAGCCGGCCAGGACTGCCGCTCGCCGTCGGCGAGCCGGCAATCAATCCGGCCCCGCGCGCGATGATCCGCGAAACGCTGCTCAACATCGCCGTGGCGCACGGCGCGGCGCCGCTTGATGTCACCGTCAGGATTTCGATCCCGGGCGGAGAACGCCTCGCCGAGAGGACGATGAACGCGCGGCTGGGGATCATCGGCGGGCTGTCGATCCTCGGCACGAGCGGCATCGTCATCCCGTATTCCTGCGCCTCGTGGATCCATTCCATCCATCGCGGGATCGATGTCGCCCGCGCAGCTGGTCTTGGTCATATCGCCGCCGCGACCGGTGCGACCTCGGAGCGCGCGGTACAGCGTCTCTATAGCCTTCCCGATCATGCGCTAATCGATATGGGGGACTTCGTCGGGGCCACTTTAAAGTATCTGCGCCGCCATCCGGTTGCGCGGGTCACGATCGCCGGCGGCTTTGCCAAGCTCACGAAGCTGGCGGGCGGCCATCTCGATCTGCATTCGGGCAAAGGCGGGGTTGATATTCCAGCCCTCGCGACGCTCCTCGCAGAGCTCGGAGCCGATCCGCAATCACTGGAGGGGGTGAGAACAGCCCGCACCGCCGCCGAAATTCTCGCTATCGCCGACGATAAGCGGGAGGCACTCGTTTACCGCATTGCGGCTGGGGCGCGCGAGGTTGCGCTTGCGACATTATCCGGGGAAACGGCGGTCGAGGTCGCGATCACCAATCGCCAGGGCGAATTCGTAGCGCGGGTTGGCGGATGGCAACCAAGCGACTCTTGATTCTCGGGGGCACCGGCGAAGCGGTGGCGTTATCCCGAGCTGCAACACTTCGGTTTAGCGATGCGTTGCACGTCACGACATCGCTTGCCGGACGAACCGCGCATCCGGCCCCGGTTGCGGGCCACCTGCACATCGGCGGCTTCGGCGGGCCGGCGGGTCTCGCCGCCTATCTGAGCGAGCACCGTATCGACCGGTTGATAGATGCCACACATCCGTTCGCAACCCGGATTTCGGCCTCCGCACACCTGGCCTGCGATCAGGCGAAGATACCTCGACTGATGCTGTTGCGGCCGCCTTGGCGCCGTCATCCGCTCGATCGATGGATTGAAGTCGACAGCATTGATGCCGCTGCGGGGGTCGTCGGTGGCTTGGGGCGGTGCGCTTTGTTGACCATTGGCAAAAGCGAGATCGCGGCATTTACGAGGGCGGCCGGCGTCCGTTTTGTGGTGCGCGTTGTGGATCCGCCTCGAGACCCCTTGCCGTTGCCATCCTGCGAAGCGATCGTCGGCCGCGGACCCTTTACGATCGATGAGGAGGCCAAGCTGATCGCGCGTTGCGCGATCGACCTGATAGTCTGTAAAGCGAGCGGTGGTCATGCAACCGAGGCCAAGCTCATCGCCGCTCGCGACCGCGGCATTCCCGTAATCATGATCAGGCGCCCCCGTGTGGAGCCCGGCGAGGCGGTCGAGACCGTGGAGGCGGCGCTCGACTGGCTCGCTGCTGCGCGCTTCTCACCCGAAGCGACGGGGCTGTCATGAACGCTGGCCTGACCCGCATCGTCCTGGCCGCCGCGATCGCCGCCGTTCTGGCGAGCTCAGCGGCGCATGCACAGCTCAGCCTGTTCGGCAGTTATTGGGATAACGTCGCGCGCGCGGCGCGCCAAGACGATGCGGCGCACGTCCGGGAGCTCGTAGCTAATGACGTCAACCCAAACCAAATCGACGAAGAGGCACTAACTGGGCTCCACTATGCCGCCATGAATGGCAATCTCTCGATTATCGCGATCCTCATCAAAGCCAAGGCAAAGCTGGACCCTAAGGACAAGCTCGGCAACACGCCACTGCATCTGGCGGCCGATCGAAACCAGGTGGATGCGGCGCAGCTCCTGTTGGATGTCGGGGCGCCGGTAGATCCGGAAAACAAGAACGGCATGACGCCGCTAATGCTGGCCGCCAGTCGCGGCAATCTCGAGATTGTTCAGGCGCTGCTCGCGAAAGGTGCCAGCATTTCAAAGACCGATTTCACCGGGCGGGACGCTGCCGGCTGGGCAGCAGAGAGCCATCGCCCCGCGGTGATGCACGCGATCAAGCGAGCCCAAAGCGGGAAGCGCTCATGATCGCTCGCTCTTAAATCTTTTCGAAGACCGCACAGGTGATCCGGTATTCGCTGACCAACCAGTAAAGCCGAGTCATCGAGCGCTTCCATCGCTCAAAGGACAGGAACGGCACAGGAAACCGCCAAAGGTGGCGCAGCAGGATCCACGGCCGCTCTCGCACCGCATCGCGGTACGACATCCCCGTCTCTAGTATCGTGCCTTCGAGCAGGCTGGCGCCGCCAAACAGATTGGTGAGCTCGGCAGGGCTAGGTCGGTACATCGTGTCGATCGGATCACGGTGATGGGGATAGCTGAATGGCACTGTGACAAAAACGAGCCCGTGCACGGGTAAAAGGTCGAGGCAATGACGTGCCAATCGGCTGGGCTCCAGCACGTGCTCGATTAGATTGCAGCAAAGCAGCGCCCTTGGCTGAAACGTGCTCAGCCGGCGAATATCGGCGTCATCGGTTAGATCGGCCTGCACGTCGACGCCCGGCAGGCTTCTCATATCGACATGAACTATCCGCACCCCGCGGCGGCGGAGCGGGGCGAATAGCTCGGATTCGATCCAAGGCTGCACACTCTCGCGCACAACCGCCGAACCACTTCCGAGGTTTAGCATCGGCGACAACCGCTCGGGTGGGAACGCGTCGAGCGCGCGACGGAGCCAGATGGCCTCGGCTTCGAACATCGGTTAAGAAACGCTCCGCGGGAAAGTGGTACGATGCCTGATTCCGGCATCGCTCCGGAAGTGCGATTTGTGTCGGTTCACGATAAGCTCGCGCCAGGTGAACATAGAGGTCAGCGCATAATTGAGAAGTGGACCAATCGCGGCTCCGCCGGCCCAGAGAACAGCCACATTCCGTTAAGCGCATATACAGATCGCATGCCGCGCACACGTTGATGGCACAGCGCAATCCGCGGACGCCCTGGATAAGAGACGCTGCAAGGCTCTTCACCGAGCGAGACGGCATTCGCGATAGTTAAGCGCTCGTTGACGAAATATTTCGGGATCATTGCGGCTGCCGTCGCCAGCGATTAAGCGCTGATAAAACTGGCCGCGCTGATAGCAATCGGGTTCGCGTTTCCGCGACATGCCGCGGGTTCCGACTACCCAAAAGGACAAACTTCGATGGGAACGAAACGATCGGCGGTCTCTTCTGCGAGCAGCGCTGGCTACCCGATCACGGTAATCCAGTCGAGCGTCCTACTTACCGAAATCTGCTCGCAGGAGCGCTATAGGAGTTCCGTCACCACCAGCGCCGGGGGGCGAGGAGGTCGCGAGATCTATCAATTTTTGTAGCAATGCCGCTAACCGTGGAACCACTGAGCGGCAATATCGCGGCCGAGCATGAAGCAGCCGCTTATGGGATCGGAGATATCTGATCTCGACAGCGCCCGCGAGCCATACTTTGCCGCGGCTAAGCCGCTGGCGGCGAGCCGACCCTCATCGGCGTGCCCGAGGGTATAGATTGGTGACGACAACAAGATCGCGCCGTTGGTACTTCAGCGTCTGGAGACTCTCGGGCAACAAGCGTGCGTCGTAGATGCAGGACGCAATCGTCGACGGCGACATAGGGGTGCGCTAGGCAGAATTCCTCTATGCAAGACGACTTCAGCCCGAGCCGCCCGACCTTGCAAATGCAGCGCGAATGCGTCGCTCAGCTGGCCCGACTCAGGGAAAACCCGACTGTTACCTCCGGTGGGCTCGTCGACGAACACGACGATCTCCCAGTCGACGCCTTCGAGCACCGTGGCAAGTCTCTCGATCAGAGGGCCGACATTATCGTATTAGTTGAGTGTCGGGCAATGGTCAGCTGCCGCACGAACGCCAACTGCAGGACCAATAGCGGCCCGAAGATCGGATCCCTGGCCGAGCATTACGACCCTATTTACCCCGGTACTCATTCCAGGCTGCCTCGCAGGACTAACTTGGACTGCTTCTCACCCAAGCCGGACCCATTTCGAATAGGACCAGCAATTTGCATCCGGCGCGGACCGGTGACGGGAATCCAGTGGGGCAACTGCGGCAAAACAGAACCCCCTCGGCAACAAAAACAGGTTTATAAAGTGCGGTAAAAGGTTACAGTCTCTTGCTCCTGCGACGGTTGTGACAATCATCAGACATCGCTGGTCCTCGGCCGTGTAATCGCGTCGATTAGATGAAAGACAATTTGAGTCGGCGTGAATCCTCCTTGTACGCGCGGGTAACCGTCTCGCTGCCAGGTTGCCTTGATGCGAGCGCATTTCCAGTTGACACACCGCTCAACGCGTTCTTCGCCTGGAATGAAGCGCGGTTTGTGCGGGATCGGCGCTACGTTATTGCGCGCGACATTCACCAGTTGCTTTTTAGATTTGAAGGAAAGGTTGAGGCCTGCCTCGCCCACTTGGTTGGGGTTCCTATTATTCAATGGCGCCTTTGTCGCCGAATCGGCGTCGCTGCGACCCCTTTGGGCGCTGAGCGGGCGCTCGCCCGAACATGCCCAAGGTTTCTGGCTCTCGTCGCGGCGCGTCGTGTAGTAGATACTCTGCTGGCCAGCATCGGTGCACCGGAAACGGCCCTGCATGCCTCAGTTTTCCGCGCCTTCGAAGATCTCTCCGCCTATGTCGATCTAGAGAGTTTGGCCCGGCTGCGGCCCTTTCGAACAACTGCCCGCGGGTCGCCGCGTAAAATTTTAATCATCAAGCTCGGCGCGCTCGGCGACTTCGTCCAGGCGTTAGGCCCAATGCCTGAAATTCGGCGTCACCATGCCGGCGATAGAATTACGCTGCTGACTACGCCGCGCTATGCTGAACTTGCGTCGCAAACGCGGTTATTCGACGATGTCTTGATTGATAGTCGTCCAAAGGCACTTGATCTACGAGGCTGGTATACGCTTCGTCGCCGGTTGCGCCGTCTGGGTTTCGATCGGGTTTATGATTTCCAAACCTCCGATCGGTCGGGCATTTATGGTTGGCTGCTCCGTCCGGGGAAAATGCCTGAATGGTCTGGGATTGTATGGCGTTGCTCTCACCCTCACGCCAACAGGGAGCGAGACCGGCAGCACACAATGGACCGGCAGGCCGAGCAGCTGCTAATGGCCGGAATCTATCCGGTTTCTCTAACGCCGTGGCTTCCCGCTGCTGGATCGTTGCCAGCACCCGTCGCCGGCAAGCGCTTCGCTATGCTGATCCCTGGTTCATCACCACGCCATTTGGCGAAACGCTGGCCGGCGTATCATTACGGTGAGCTCGCACGAAAACTGGGGGAGGCCGGATACCTGCCGGTCTTAGTGGGAGTCCACGGCGAAGCAGAACTCGGCCGGGCAATCTGCAATCTCTGTCCAGAGGCGATGGATCTTATCGGCCGGACTGATGTAGCAGCGCTGGCAGCGCTTGCAAGGGCGGCTGCATTGACGGTTGGCAACGATACCGGTGCCACACATGTTGCAGCCGCCGGCGGCAACCCGGTGGTGGTGATGTTTTCTCAAAATTCCGACCCACGCCTTTGCGCTCCACGGGGGAATCTCGTTCGCGTGCTTATGGAGCCTGATTTAGCCGAACTCTCGGTCGAGAGAGTGTTCGCCGAGTGCATGGCCGCAACCGCATCGAGCGCGGCGCAATCCGACCCGGCTTCGTGATTGCCTACCTGCCACATGGATCTGATATTGCCCAAGTTTTGATTACTTGGGTGGTCGGTGCCGTGCTGTTGCTGGCTGGGGCTGGGCTGACCGGTGGGCGGCTGGCTCCGGAATTCAAAATTGCCACCGGTTGGGGCGCTTTATGCCTCCTGCTTACCAGCTGGGGCATTTTCGTGCCACTCACCCTCCGTATCCCTGCGTGTGCGTTCATTACTGCGGCATTAGCGGTGCTGCTGCTACCGCGACGGCGTCCCGCCGCGGGTGACTGGGTGGCGCTGGGTCGACTTCTGATTATTTCTCTACCGCTGTGGCTGGTCATGGCGCCGATCCGGCCGTCGCAACCGGATACCTTCCTCAACTTGCTGCCCAATGCCTTTTATCTAGTCGACTACGGACGTTTGCCGACCTCGGCTTTGCCGCCGAGCTTTTCGCTGTTGCCGGCGGCCCCTTACAATACGCAATTCCTTAGCTTTCTCGGTGCACTCATCGACGCCGACTACCCCTCAGCCGGGATGTCGCTGATCAACCTTATGCTCCAACTCCTGGCGGCTTTGGCAATTTCGCGCTTGCTTGGCCGTTCCTCGGCGCTATCCGGTACCGCGCCAGGCTGGGGATTAATTGCCGCCGCGCTTTTGCTGGTGACTTTGCTCAATCCCGGCTTTGTACCGCGGATCCACTTGGCCGCCTACGGCGAGTCCGCATTTGCGGCGATGGCACTATTCGCTGCTTTGCTCTTTGTGTTAGCGCAAGGTGAGCTGACAGCTGACAGACGTCCTATGCAGCTGATACCCCTCGCCTTGGTCCTCGCGGCAATCGTAAACACAAAACAGGCCGGACTGGGCCTTGTCGCATCGCTCGCGGCCGCCGCAGCGATCAGCGTCTGGGCGGAACAGCGCGCGCGAGCGGCAGTCGCGGTAACGACGATTGCGTCAGCCGTCCTGCCCGCCATCCTACTCTATACGTTATGGCGGTACCATGTTGCTCATGCCGGTGTCGATGAATTGAAGTTGCTCCCATTTGCCCAATGGAACTGGGCTCATTTGCGCGAGACCACATCGAGCGCCGTCACCGTCATATCGGGAAAACCGCTGTATTTCGGCTGCGCCGTAGTCGCGATGCTCTTGCTTCCGCTATTGTGGCGCTCGCAGGGTTGGACCCTGACGACACGGCTGCTGACATTCAACGCCGCACTGTTCGTACTATACAATAGCTTCATTCTGATAACTTATATTGCCGCGTTCCCGACTGAGATGAGCGTCGAGGCGCATTCCTATTTCCGTTACAACACTCACCTTTCTCTGCTGCTCGTGCTTTCACTGGCATTGGCGATCCGCGATCTCGGCGCAGCAGCCAGGCTAACTCGTGAACGGCTTAAGTTCATAAGTGGGGTCGTTCTGGTGTGCGCCGTTATCGCGCCGATCGCCTTTGTACAAAGGCTGCGCTTCGACCTCGACATGCCGCAGCCATTGGTATGGAACCTGGCCAAGAACCTCCGCTCCTACCTGCGTGACGGCGACCGCTTGGCGCTGTTGCTTCCGGGTGACAACGACAGTGTCGCGACAATGATTTCGGGCGTTCTCGCCTACACGGCGCCGCGCCGCCGCATGCTGGATATATTGCGTCGCGATACTGCAGATCCGTCCACCCTCAAAGAGGCGACCCGCCTTGGTTATCAGTGGGCGTTTATATCCTGCACAGATGAATCCAGGGATTGGGCCGGCGGCGAGGCGGCGCTGCTCCGCCAAGAGCCCGCCGGCTGGGAGATCACCGCTACATGGCCTTACCCCGCCGACGCCGCCAAGCGGAGGTGGCAACACATTCTGTCGTGGGCTCCGCTCTGCCGTACTCAATAGAACCCGAGACAGGCGCGCCATCGAGGGATCTTGTGCTTTGCCGCTATCCGTTAACCCAGCGCAATCCGGATTGTGAAGAACAGAGAAGATCTGGAAGCTCGGCTGCTTAAATGCTGCCGCAATACAATGGTTCGGTGGCACGTTGATGGGTCTCCGGCCGGTAAATACGATGTAGTCATATTGCTGCAGCACTGGAAGCAGCTGCATGGTTTTCATGGCTTCGCCGCCCGTCAAGACGGCCCAGAAGCGCTGTGGTGACGCGGCTTCGGCGAGCGCGGCATAAGCCGGCTTCAGTACAATCGGCTGTTGACCCGAGTACGCGAAGAGCGTCGGAACAAAGACTTCACGGCGGGCGATGGCGAGAGTTGCAAGGTGCACCTCAGGCACCGAAACCATATGAACCGCATCGGGTGGTATCGCGATTGCCAATTTCGCTCCACGAGGCAGCTTATCTAGGCCCGCGAGATCGGCCGAATAGATGCGATCGGCCTGGCGCCACTGCATCTCGATGATCGTCAACCGGGCGAGCAGCACCGATCCCGCAACCACGCCGACCCCGAAGGCGGCACGGCCGCTGGGAAAACGGGGTTCGCTGGCTGCGATCACCAGTAAAAACAATGGTAGCGGTAAGCGGTGATCTAACCCTGACCCGCCAAAGAGCTGGCTGGGCAGTACGATATAGGCCAGTAAGACAACAAACACCGCTGGGCAGAGCCGGGGAGCGGTCTGCAACCGTCGCGTGACGACGAGCCAGCCGAATAGGGCCAGGAACACAGAGAAACAGGTGATGTCGAAAGCGCGATTATAGTTATCGAACACACTGAACAAGAGGTCTGCCTTACGCCAGAAGTCGGCGTAGCCGATTGCAGCCGCGGTCGGCTGCCAATATCCGAAGAACAGCCCCGTTGGGAGGATGAACTGGGCACCCGCGATCGCCATCCTATAGGAGAGCGCCGGCCAGCGGCGGGCACGCATCTCCGCCAGCGCCGGCAACAGCTCAACCCCCAAAAGGACCAGTGCGTAGAAGCCGAAGGCTGCGATGTGGCTGATATAGCAGAAGACGGCGATAAATGAGGAAATCAGCGCCCTTACCCACCACCGGCGACGTTCGAGTGCCAGCCACAAAGCAATGCCGCAGAGCGCTATACCGATCCCGAAGAGATAATTTAGAAAGCCCCACAAAAACACTCGGTTGTAGAGCAGCAGAAACGACAGTAGCGGCCACAGCCGCCAAGCTCCCGTCGCAACCCGGTTCAGCCAAATCGATCCGCCGCCGATCAATGCAAATATCAGGAGCACGAACAGTTTCGACGCCAGCTCAAGCGATATCAAAATACCGAGCTCAGGCACGATCAGGTCTTGCGCGAGATTGGGTAATGGTGCCCAGCGCACGTCATAGAAGGCGTTGCCGCCTTCAGCGAGCAAATGCATGCGCGCTAAATGATTGGGGTAGTCGAAAAGCGGCGGCAGCACCGTTGAGAATAGCGGTGCTGCGGACAGAGCCAGCAGCAGCGCAAAGCCAGCCCAGACTTTAAGCGCTCGTGTCGACGCAGCGGATAAGATCGCTGCGTCTCGCGGCCCGCCGCTGAAAAATTCGCGCTCTTGCCGGCTCAGAAGCGCTCGACCCACGGCCGCAACTCGACTTCCCACGTCCAGGCCGAACGCGGCTGCTGCAGCACATGCAGATAGGAAGCGGCGATCGCGTCGGGATCGAGCATGCTGTCGGGTCGGTCGGGGGGTTCGACGCGATCGGGATTGCGGATCGCCCCGTCGATCACAAAATGGCCGATATGAATCCCTTGCGGCGCCAGTTCCCTCGCCATGCTCTGGGCGAGGCCGCGCAGCGCGAATTTGCCCATCGCAAATGGCGCGGACAGCGGGTATCCCTTGACGCTCGCCGAGGCCCCAGTAAAAAGGATCGCTCCGCGCCCCTTTGGCAGCATGCGGGCGACCGCCTCGCGGGCCACGAGAAAACCGCCAAACGCGCTGACCATGAGGGCTCGTTCAACCTCGGCCGGAACCAGTTCGGCCACCGGCCCGCGGGCCCGCGCGCTGGCGTTATACACGACGACATCGGGCGCACCGGTCGTGGCTTCGACCGCAGCAAACATTCGCGTTACTTGAGCCTCATCCGTGGCGTCGCAAGCGAAGGGTTTGGCGCCGGTTTCGGCGCAAAGCGGCGCCAGCTTTTCTGAATTGCGCGCCGCAAGCTCCACCCCCAATCCCTCCCGGGCGAACAGGCGCGCCAATGACGCGCTCAAACCTCTGCCGGCGCCAACGATCAGGGCGGTTTCATAGGTCGACTTTGGCATTTTCGAATTCCTCAGGGTTTGGCGCTCTATCCCGTACCGTACCATACTCGGAGCAGCACTCGCAGCGCACGTGATCAGGAGGTAAGAAGACGGAGGCGGCCGGCTGGCCCGACCACGAACCGAAGATTGCTTCGCTCCATTCTGGTGGAAAATGAGAGAGCATTGCAGGTCCGATCACGGTGCTGCCCGCTACACGGTGACCGTGCGCGGGCTCGTCTTGATGTGCAGCATCGGGATTCGCGCCCGCGAGCGCGCACGCCGACAGCGCGTGCGTGTCTCGGTAGACCTTGTGGCCGCCGAGGCCTTCCCCGGCGAGGACCGCCGGCGCATTATCAATTACGAGAAGGTTGTCACCGCGATCCGCGAGATAGCAAATGCCGGGCATATCGAGCTGTGCGAGGGCTTCGCGGACCGGATCTGCACCGCCTGTCTTGCCGATCCCCGGGTCGAGCAGATCCGCGTGTGGGTCGAGAAGATCGAGGTCTTCCCAGATGCGGAGGGAGTCGGCGCGATTCTTGAGCGGGTTCGGCCGAGCACCGTTGAGCCGGGTTGAGTAGGGCTCAGCTCCTCGCGATAGCCTCCCAGACTGCCAGCGCCTGACGGGTCTCGGCAACATCGTGAACCCGCAGGATTTGCACTCCTTGCCGAACCGCAAACAACGCGGCGGCAAGCGAGCCAGGCAGGCGCGCCTCGGGCGGCTCACCGTCGCTCAGCTGGGCGATCGTCGATTTGCGCGACACGCCAAGCGCGACAGCGCAGCCGAGCGTATGGAATGCCCCAATGCCGGCGATGAGCTCAAGATTGTGCGATACGAGCTTGCCGAAGCCGATGCCCGGATCGACAGCAATGTGGCCGCGAGGAATTCCGGCGGCGATGCAAGCGCTGATGCGTTCCTCGAGATATTCCAGCACCTCGATCAGTGGCGAATCATATATCGGATTACGTTGCATCGTCCGCGGCTCACCGCGCATATGCATCAGCGCGACGGGCGCTCGGCGTCGCGCGATCAGGGCCAGGCTATCGTGATCATTGGTCAGCGCGGAAACGTCGTTGACTATGCGAGCGCCGGCATCGAGTGCCGCCTCCATCACGGGTTTATGTCGCGTGTCGATCGAGATGACCGCTCCGGACTGCGCGAGGGCGCGCACGACCGGCTCGACACGCTGGATCTCCTCGCCGGGGACGAGCGGAGCGGCTCCGGGCCGGGTCGATTCGCCGCCGATATCGATAATGTCGGCGCCTGCCTCGTGCAGCGCACAGCCGTGCATTATGGCCCGTTCGGCATCAAACCATCGTCCGCCGTCGGAGAAGCTGTCGGGCGTCACATTGAGCACGCCCATCACGAGCGGGCGATCGAGGGCGAACCCCGCCCACGGCGCCCGCCTTGCCGATAACAGCGAGAGTTGCTCGTTGGCGCGCGGCGCGAAGCGGGCGCCGGGACCGGCAATCCATGCCTGGAACTCGGCAAGCGGCGCAGCCGCAGCGAGCGGGCGCCGATCAGGACCGATTCCCATGGCCTCGACGACCGTAAAGGCGAGACTAGGACCGGCCAGCGATCGGGCATGACCTGAGCCGACAACCTCCGACGCCGCGCACCCGCTGATCAGTCCTAAAGGTCGCAGCCAGAGGCGGTCTGCGCCGAGAGCGTCGAAGCCCGCCCCGTCGAACTGCATTTAATGTGGCTCCCAAGATATTGCGGACGGCACAGAACGGCGTGGGTAGGCTGAAGTCTTGGAGGATGCTCTCTCGCCCCACGTCATATCGCGAGATCCGAAAAAACTGCAACGCCGCGGAGCGCTCGACGCGAAGAGACGTTTATCCCGGACGGCGGGCCCTTCGCACCTAAACCAGCCACCCAACGCTGAGATGCGCTTACGCGTTTCAATCACATTGCGCCCGCGCCGGCGTTGAACCACGGACGAGCCGCAGAGTTCGGGAGGGTCGACGGTAGGGAGTTCGAAGCACCATAGTCGACGTGCGGGGGAGTCAGTGCTTTCAACCAAATTCACCCGCCTTTCCGCCAGGCTTCTGATTTTGGGCTCGGTCGTCATCCCGGTCCTGTTGTTTCTGGCGGCGGCGTGGCTCGACCATCAGGCGACCACCGCACGTTCGCGCGAGTATGTGGTCATCGCGACAAATGCGCTCGCGGAGCAAATCAGAGAGGCGCTGCAAACCGCCCGCCTCATCCTGGCCCGCAGGCTCGATCGCGTTGATGGGATGGACTGGCCGGCGATCGGCAGCTCCCGAGAGGTTCACGAGTTCCTCGCCCGGATCGATCACGAAACGCCGCTGGTTCAGTCCGTCTTCCTGGTCGATCCGCAAGGCTACAATTCCGACAGCAGCCGTGCCTTCCCGATGCAGGCCTATGATAACCGGGAGCGTGAGTATTATATCGCGGCACGGGACGACGACGATCGTCTCTACGTGTCCGCCGCTTTCCTCGGCCAGATGACCGGGCTGCCGGGTTTCACGGTATCGCAGCCGCGCCTGACCGATGGTCATTTCGACAGCGTCGTTGCCGTGACCTTGTCGCCGGCACACTTCCAGAGTTTCTACGAGAAGATCGCCCTCTCGACCCATTACGCATCCGCGGCGCTCTTGCGCACCGACGGCAAGCTGCTGGTGCGCTATCCCGATACCAAGCCAGCTGCTCAGCTGCCGGAGGGCAGCCCGTTGATGCGCGCCATAAAATCCGGTGACGCCGCGGGGGGTATTTTCCGGCCGGTCGCCAGTGGACGGCCTCCTCCAACTGTCGGCATTCCGACGCATTGCTGATCAACCGCTTCTTGCAAACTTTAATCTGGCGGAAAAGGTACTACCTCGGCCCGTGGTACAAACGTCTTGTCTGGATGGCGGCCTTCGCCCTGCTCACGGTATTCGCCCTGCTCTGGACGAGTTCGGTGGTGTTGCGGCAAGCCTCGACGGAAGAAGCGCATCTTCGGCATCTGCTGAAAGAGAGCGAACGGCGCAAGGAAGCCGAAGAGACCGTCCAGCATCTGCAAAAAATGGAGGCACTGGGAAGGCTTAGCGGCGGGGTAGCCCATGACTTCAACAATCTGCTTGCGGCGATCATCGGCGCGCTCGAGTTGGCGACAATGCGCCTCAATGATCCGGCTCGCCTGTCGCGTCTCATCGGGACCGCGATGCAAGCGGCAGAACGCGGTGCACGCTTGACGGCGCAGATGCTGGCCTTTTCCCGCAATCAGGACATCGCGCCACAACCTCTCGATATCAACGGCATCATCCGGGAATTGGATGCGCTGATCCAGCGCACGGTCGATGCGCTGATCGAAGTTAGTTACAGCCTCGACGAGCATCTGTGGCCAGAAATTGGCGACCGTGTCCACTTCGAGGTCGCCCTCCTCAATCTCGCCGGAAACGCTCGGGATGCGATGCCGCTCGGCGGAAAGCTCGTCTTTATGACGCGAAACCTCTCGCTAACCGCCCCTCCCGGAATTCCGCCCAGGGATTACGTGCAGATTTCGGTCACGGATACCGGCGAACGCATGACCGCAGAGACCAAGGCGCGGGCCTTTGATCCGTTCTTCACCACCAAAGAAGCCGGCAAAGGCAGCGGGCTCGGTCTGTCTCAGGTCTATGGGTTTGCGGACCAACTCGGCGGTACCGTAGGAATTGACAGCCGCGTCGGCTAAGGCACAACCGTAACGATCTGGCGGCCGCGGGCTCAGGCTGCCGTCCGGGCGCCGCGCGAGGAACCAGGCCTGAGAGACTTGCCGCCCACTGCGCCGTTGCAGATCCTGCTG
>JBARIB010000791.1:0-1626 GCA_049799535.1 Allostellaceae bacterium
GTGGCGCTGCATGCAGCGCCCGATGACCTTGCCCTCCAGGATATCCAGGGCGGCGAACAGGGTGGTGGTGCCATGGCGCCTGTAGTCGTGGGTCATGGTGGCGCAGCGTCCTTTTTTCATCGGCAGACCGGGCTGGGTGCGGTCGAGCGCCTGGATTTGGCTTTTCTCATCGATGCTGAGGACCACCGCATGGGCCGGCGGATCGATGTAGAGGCCAACGACATCCTTGAGCTTGTCGGCGAATTTGGGATCGTTGGAGATCTTGAACGTGCACACCCGATGCGACTGAAGTCCTTGTCCCGCCCAGATGCGCTGCACCGAGGATGGGCTGATCCCCACCGCCTTGGCCATCGCCGAGGCGCTCCAGTGGGTCGCCGCATGGGGCGGCGCCTGGTTGGTCAGCGCGATGACCCGATCGACGGTCGCGGCCGGCAGCGGCGGAACCCGCGAGGGCCGGGTCTTGTCGCGGGTCAACCCGGCGACCCCTTCGCCCATAAAGCGCTCCTGCCAGCGCCATACCACTGTTTTGTCCTTGCCGACCGCGCGGGCGATGGCGTTGGTGCCCTGGCCCTGCGCCGTCAGCAGCACGATGCGGGCGCGCCAGACGTGCTTCTGCGGGCTGTTGCGATCCCGCACGATCGCGTCCAACCGGACCCGATCAGCCGGCGTAACCGTGATCGATAGTTCCTACACAGCCAATTTGATGGCAAAATATGATAGTAAAATCAACGTGCGGCGGAAGGTGAGTCCTTTCGCGGGAATGACGGGATTGCACGATGTTGGACGCCCACATACGCCAATTTACGCAGCGAGGTACTAGAACGCTCTTGCAGGCGCCTGCGGCGCGATTGGCGCTTGGTGACAGGCGGTTCGGCTACGGGCTATAGCGGCGGTGCCGTCATCGAGCTGTACGGGCTTTAAAGCCGCACGCCGCCGCTCCATCACTTATTCCTCCCGCTGCAACATATTTCGCACCGTCGTCGCGTGCCATTGCCCGCGGCGCGCGGTTAGGATGCCGCGAGCATTGAGCTCGGCAGCGATGCCGCCGAGGCTCACGATGCCCTCAGCGCGGATGTCCTGGATCACAGGCAGGATGTCAGCAGCATGCCGATCCGCTTCTGCCTTGATCTTGCTGACGGCGGCGACGTTGCCCTTGCCGGCCGCCCGCAGGTAGCGAGCGCCTTCCTTTTGACCGAGCCGGGTAATGACGTTGCCGGCCTTTGATGTCCAGCTACCATCCTGGGAAATCTTCGCCTTGACGACGGCGAGCGCGTCCTTTGTCCGCTTACTGATCGCCTCGCGCTCGTTCTGCGCCACTAGCGCCAGAATGCCGATCGTCAGTTCGCTGACCTCCGGCATGTCACATGCCGTGAACTTCACGCCAGCCTTTTGCAATCCGAGCAGGAAATGCGCATCGCGACTGAGCCGATCGAGCTTGGCGATCAGAAGCCGGGCGCCAGTTACCTTGGCGTGGTGGATTGCTGCCGCAAGCTTTGGCCGATCGTCGCGCTTGCCGCTTTCGACCTCTTTGTATTCCTTGATTAGCTTCCAGTTGCCGCCATTCAGGAAGTCCTCGACGGCCTTGCGCTGCGCTTCGATGCCGAGCCCGCGCTCGCCCTGCTTGTC
>JBARIB010000792.1:0-1964 GCA_049799535.1 Allostellaceae bacterium
GCGAGGCCAAGGCCGCTGCCTTCGGGCCCGCCGCGACGCGGAATACGGTAAAAGCGTTCGAACACCCGCGCCCGGTCGGCGGCCGGAATGCCGGGGCCTTCATCTTCGACCTCCAATCGCCCGCTGCTCTCGTCGGCCATGACGCGGACAATCACGGCGCCGCCTTCACGATTGTACCGGATCGCGTTGTCGACAAGATTGGTGACGATTTCTTGTGTCAGCACTTCATTCGACGCGATCGGAACCGGCTTCTCTGGTCCCTCGAACTGGATCTCCACTCCGGTCGCGAGCGCTTGCGGGACCCGTTCAGCAACGATCGCCGCTGCGATACGCGCAAGGTCTACGGTCTCGGTTTCATCCTCGGTAGAGCCGTCTTCATCGGCTCGGGCCAGAGCGATCAGTTGCGCCAGCAGACGTTCGAGACGCTTGGTCGCGCCCTCGACGTCGTCGAACGCCGCTCGGCCCTCCGGCGTATCGATGCCGCGTTGCCGGAGGATCCCCAAATGCGTGCGCAGAATTGTCAGCGGCGTGCGCATCTGATGCGATGCGTCAGCGGTGAAGCGACGGATCGCGCCAATCGACTGCTCCAGCCGCTGGAGCAATGCATTGAGCGCGACAGCAGGGGGCAATGCCTCGCGCGGCACGGCCGAGAGATTGAGCGGCTTTAGATTGAGCGCGCCGGGCACGCTGCGGGCATCGATCTCGCGGCCGAGCGCGGCCAGCGGTTGCAGGCCATGGCCGATGCCGCGCCACGTCAGCCATCCGACCAACCCCAGCAACCCCAGTTCGAGCCCGCCCAGCGCGGCGAGCATGCGATGTTCGATCGCGCGGCGGGCATTCGTCGTTTCGGCGACCTCGACCAATACCGGATCGGGTTTGCCGAAGACGCGCCGGAGCTGTGCCGCAATGCGGATCGGGTTCCCGCGGTAAACAGCGTCCCAATGTGCTGTCTCTCCTGCCGCCAGTCGCGTCAAATCCGGCCGCGGCAGATCCTGGTAGCCGGTCACCAGGGCCCCGTCGTAGATGACATTGTAATAGATGCTGTCATGCGCCTGGCTCTCGAGCATGCCGAGAGCGACCGGCGGCAGGTCGACGGTCACCTCGTTATCCTCGTCCACTGTCAGGCGTTCGGCAATGGCCAGCACGGAGCCGTCGAGCAGCCGGTCGTGCGCAGTCTCGACGACGTTGTGGATCATCAGCCAGCCGCCGACCCCGAGCGCCGCCGCCAGCGCCGCGGCGGGCAAGAGCATGTTCAGTATGAGCCGCCTTCGCAAGGACGGCGGCGAAGCTCTGGCGAGGATCACCTCGCCTCAAGGAGATAGCCGATGCCGCGGATCGTGCGGATCTGCGGCCCGTCGGGCTCGAGTTTTTTGCGCAGCCGCGCCACGTAAAGCTCGAGCGCATTGGGCGCGACCGGCTCGTCGAAGCCGAACACCTCACTGATCAGCCGCTCTTTAGGCACAACCTTGCCTGCCCGCGTCATCAAACCCGTCAACACCGCAAGCTCGCGCCGCCGTAGAATCAGCCGTTCGCCGTTCAGGCTCACAACGCCTGCTGCGCGGTCCAGAGACAAGGGGCCGCAAGTCAGCATCGGATCCGGAAGACCCTCGCCGCGGCGCACTAGCGCCCGAACTCGAGCGCCGAATTCAGTCACGTCAAAAGGTTTCAGCAGGTAGTCGTCCGCTCCTAAATCGAGCCCTTTAACACGGTCGGTAATTGCGTCACGCGCCGTCAGGATCATCACCGGGACCTTTGAACCGGACCGGCGGATCTGTCGCAGCACGTCGAACCCCGACAAGTTCGGGAGCCCGAGATCGAGCACGACGAGACTATAGGGCTCGGAGATTGCGAGTGCTGCCGCTTCCGCGCCATCGGGCTCGTGATCCACGCTGAAGCCCGCGAGCTTCAACGTCCCGGCGAGGCCGCGGGCCAATGCCGCATCGTCTTCCACGATGAGAATTCGC
>JBARIB010000793.1:0-2210 GCA_049799535.1 Allostellaceae bacterium
CTGCTGGGCGAGCGCGCGCGCGATCGCGACCCGCTGCTGCTGGCCCCCCGAAAGGCTGTCGGCGCGCTGCAGCGCATAGGACAGCAGGCCGACGCGATCGAGCGCGGCGAGCGCCAATTGCCGGTCGCGATGCGGGAAGCGGCGCAGCATGACGCGCCAGGTGGGCACATTGCCGAGTCGGCCGGCCAGCACATTGTCGAGCGCGCTCAGTCGCCGGATCAAGTTGAACTGCTGGAAGATCAGCCCGACCTCGCGCCGGGCCATCGCCAATTCGCGCCCGTCGAGCGTCTGCATCGCGTGCTCGCCGAGATAGATTTCGCCCTGGTCCGATTGCGCCAGGCGGGTCAGGCACCGGAACAACGTCGTCTTGCCGGCGCCGCTGGCCCCGAGAACCGCGACCACCTCGCCGGCCTCGACCGCGAAGGACACGTCCTCAAGCACGACACGCGCGCCGAAGCTCTTGCGCAACCCGACGATGCGAATGACCGGGCGGTTCACACCAGCCGCCGCCGCAGCCAGGCGCTGAACTGATCGATCACTGTCACCATCGCCAGGATGATCAGGATGATCGTCAGCAGCCGGGCAAAATCCAACAGATCGACGCTGTTCTTCAGCTCCTGGCCGATGCCGCCGGCCCCGACCACCCCGAGCACAGTCGAGGCCCTTACGTTGAATTCCCAGACATACAGCGCGATCGAGGTCAGGTTCGGCAAAACGTCGGGCAGCAGCGCGTATGAGATCACCTTTAGCCGGTTGGCGCCGGTCAGCGCCGCGGCTTCGAGCGGCCCCGGTTCGACCGCCTCGATCGCTTCGGACCAGAGCTTGGCAATGCTGCCCGCCGAATGCAGACCGACGCCGAGGACGCCAGCAAACGGGCCTAGCCCAACCGCCGCTACGAAAAGCAGTGCGAAGACGAACGAGTCGATGCCGCGCAGCGCATTTAGAAACCATCGCATCGGGGTGTAGAGTAGCGGGCTCGGGGTCAGGTTCTGGGCGGCAAGGATGCAGCACGGCGCGGCGAGCAGCACGCCGATCGTCGTGCCGATCACTGCCATCGCCACGGTCTCGAGCGCCCGCGCGGTCAAGACGCCGATGTCTTGGAGGTCGGGCGGCCAGGCCTTGGCCGCCCAGTGCGCGAGCTTTGGCAGCCCCGTCCACAGCCGTTGCAGGTTGAAATCGACGAACCAGAGCGACAACCCGTAGACCAGGGCGATCAGCAAAAGCGTCGCGGCGAACCGCAGCGGCGCCGTCCCGATAAGCGCGCGCGCCGGGTCGGGATAGGTGGTTTCGGCACCGTCCCCGATCACCGGGAGCAGATCATTTGAGGGCGCCGACGGCCTTGCCCGCGTCCTCGATCAGCCGATAGTTGGCGTGGCTCGCCGCCACAAAGCCGGTGTAGTGCTTCGGCAGGATGTCCTTCGCCTGCGTGTCGGTAATGGCGACCAGGATGTCCTGGACCTTCTTCGCCATACCCGGATCGAAACCGGTGCGGACGGCGATCGCGTCATTTGGAAGGTCGTCGGAGGTCCAAACGATCTTGGTGGCTTGCGGCGAGATCGCGCCGCTTTCGATCATCGCCGTGCGGTTGCGGTCGAAATCGGTGGCCAGATCAGATTGGCCGTTGGCGACGGCGATCTCGTTCGCCGCATGGGTCGCGCCCTCGTGGTACTGGAAGTAGGTCTTCGCGTCGAGGTTGTGCAACCTGAACCAGAAGGTCGGGATCAGCCAACCCGACGTCGAGCCGACATCGGCGAAGGAGATGGTCCGCCCCTTTGCATCGTCGGGCCATTTGTCGATCTTCAGGTCGGGGCGTGCGATGACGATCGCGTGGTAGACCGGCTTGCCGTCGTATTTGGCGGTCGCGATCGCGTCGCCGGCGCCCTGATGGTGGGCGATGACGTAACCCCACGGCCCCATCCAGGCGACATCGACCTGTCCGCTGCTGAGCGCCACAGCGATTCCTGCCCAGTCGGTCGTCGCCTCGAGGGTGTAGTCGGCTCCGAGCTGGTCGGCCAAGTACTTAAAGAAGGGATCGTAGGCCTTCTTGGTCTCGGTCGGGGTCGGCTGCAATGGACCCACCGCGAAGCGAAGCTTGTCTGCGGCGAGGACGTCCTGCGCAAATGCTGCGGCAAGGCCGATCGCCAGGATTCCGGCTAACCGCGGTCGACTGATCCGGACCAGGCTATTCTTTGCAGACATCGATTCCCCCG
>JBARIB010000794.1:0-4463 GCA_049799535.1 Allostellaceae bacterium
TCGCACAGTGCCACGTCCTCGGGAGTGCCGGTGGCGACGATATGGCCGCCGGCATCGCCGCCCTCGGGGCCGAGATCGATGATCCAGTCGGCGGTCTTGATGACTTCGAGGTTGTGCTCGATGACCAGCACAGTGTTGCCGGCTTCGACGAGCGCATGCAGGACGTCGAGGAGTTTGCGTACGTCGTCGAAATGGAGGCCGGTCGTCGGCTCGTCGAGGATGTAGAGGGTGCGCCCGGTGGCGCGCCGCGATAGTTCCTTCGCCAGTTTGACGCGCTGAGCCTCGCCGCCCGACAAGGTCGTC
Source organism: Allostellaceae bacterium (assembly GCA_049799535.1). Taxonomy (GTDB): domain Bacteria; phylum Pseudomonadota; class Alphaproteobacteria; order ATCC43930; family CGMCC-115725; genus AP-15. The sequence goes on from JBARIB010000794.1 coordinate 304, forward strand.
GCCGGCTGGCCGATATGGATGTAGCCGAGCCCGACCCGCTGCAGGGTCACCAGCTTGTCGCGGATCGCCGGTACGGCGCGGAAGAAATCGGCGCCCTCGTCGACCGTCATGTCGAGCACATCGGCGATGCTCTTGCCGCGGAACAATACCTCCAATGTTTCGCGGTTGTAGCGCCGGCCCTTGCAGACATCGCACTGGACATACACGTCCGGCAGAAAATGCATCTCGATCTTGATGACCCCGTCGCCCTGGCACGCTTCGCAGCGCCCGCCTTTGACGTTGAACGAAAAGCGGCCAGGCGCATAGCCGCGCGATTTGGCCTCGGGCAGCCCAGTGAACCAGTCGCGGATCGGGGTGAAGCAGCCGGTATAGGTCGCCGGGTTCGAGCGCGGTGTGCGGCCGATCGGCGACTGGTCGATATCGACGATCTTGTCGAGGAACTCGACCCCTTCGAGCCCGCCGAGCGGGGCTGGCTGTTCGCGCGCATTGTTGAGCCGCTTGGCAAGCGCCTTGTAGAGGGTCTCGACAATCAGCGTCGACTTCCCGCCGCCCGATACCCCGGTCACGCAGCAGAAGGTCCCAAGCGGGATCTCGGCGTTGATGCCCTTCAAGTTATTCCCGCGCGCCTCCAGGATGCGCAGAATCTGGCCTGGATGGCCGATGCGGCGGATTGCCGGCACCGGGATTTCGCGCTGGCCGGTCAGGTACTGGCCGGTAACGCTGTCAGGGTGGGCCATGATTGCTTCCGGCGTACCCTCGGCGACGACATGCCCGCCATGGACCCCGGCACCAGGTCCCATATCGACGACCCAATCGGCGCTGCGGATCGCCTCCTCGTCGTGCTCGACGACGATCACCGTATTGCCGAGGTCACGAAGCCGCTTAAGCGTCGCGAGCAACCGCCCGTTGTCGCGCTGGTGCAAGCCGATCGACGGTTCGTCGAGGACATAAAGCACGCCGGTCAGCCCGGAGCCGATCTGCGAAGCGAGCCGAATCCGCTGGCTCTCGCCGCCGGACAATGTGCCGGAGGCGCGCGACAGGGTCAGGTATTCGAGCCCTACGTTTTTCAAAAAGCCGAGCCGTTCGTTGATCTCCTTGAGGATGCGCTGCGCGATCTCGCGCTGGCTCGGGGTGAGTTCGGCGCTGATCCCGGAAAACCAGACCCCGGCCTCCGAGATCGACATCCCCGCGACTTCGCTGATGTGCTTGCCGGCGATCTTGACCGCGAGCGCCTCGGGCTTGAGCCGGTCGCCATTGCACACCTCGCAGGTCCGGGTGCTCTGGTAACGGCCGAGTTCCTCCTTGATCCAGGCGCTGTCGGTCTCGCGAAAGCGCCGCTCCATATTCGGCAGGACCCCCTCGAACGGCCGCTCGGTGGTATATTTCCGCAGCCCGTCGTCATAGGTCATCTTCAACGGCTCGCCGTCCGAGCCGTAGAGGATCGTGCGCAGCATCTTTTCCGGCAGATCCTGCCACGGCGTGTTCATGCTCTTGCGGAAGTGCCGGGCGATGCTCTCCAAGGTCTGCGTGTAGTATTGCGAGCTCGAATGCGACCACGGGCCGACCGCGCCTTCCGCGAGGCTGCGGCGCGAGTCGTGCACGACGAGGTCGGGGTCGAAATAGAGCTTGGTGCCGAGGCCGTCGCAGGCGGGGCAGGCGCCGAACGGATTGTTGAACGAGAACAGCCGCGGCTCGATCTCCGGGATCGTAAAGCCGGAGACGGGGCAGGCGAATTTCGCCGAGAAGATCGTCTGCTCGCCGGTATCGGCGTTTTCGGTGATCGCGATGCCGTCCGCCAGCTCAAGCGCCGTCTCGAACGAATCGGCGAGACGGTTCCCCAGCTCGCCGTCGACGATGATGCGGTCGACGACGATCTCGATGTCGTGCTTCAAATTCTTATTGAGCCCGCGGACCTCGTCGAGCTCGAACATCTTGCCGTCGATCTTGACCCGCTGGAAACCGCGCCGCTGCAATTCGGCCAGTTCCTTGCGGTACTCGCCCTTACGGCCGCGCACGATCGGCGCCAGCAGGTAGAGCCGCGTACCCTGCGACATCGCCAGCACGCGGTCGACCATTTGCGAGACCGTCTGGCTGACGATCGGCAGCCCGGTGGCGGGCGAGTACGGAACGCCGACCCGCGCCCACAGCAGGCGCATGTAGTCGTAAATTTCGGTCACCGTGCCGACTGTCGAGCGCGGGTTGCGCGAGGTCGTCTTTTGCTCGATCGAGATCGCCGGCGACAGGCCCTCGATCGATTCGAGCTCGGGCTTCTGCATCAATTCGAGGAACTGCCGCGCGTAGGCCGACAGGCTCTCGACATAGCGGCGCTGGCCTTCGGCATAGATCGTGTCGAAGGCGAGCGAGGATTTGCCCGACCCCGACAAGCCGGTGATCACGACGAGGCTGTCGCGCGGCAGATCGACATCGATGTTTTTGAGATTGTGCTCGCGCGCGCCGCGGATCCGGATTAGCTGCTGCATGGTCTAGAAATTAGCGCGGGTACCGGCTCGACGCCACCGCCGTTGCCCCTCACCCCTCCCTCTCCCCGCCTGCGCCGCAAGCGGGGAGAGGGAGGGGGCCCGCGAAGCAGGAGGGGTAAGGGGCAATCTGCGGCAGGTCACGCCGCGGTGCGGGGCGGGGTTTCGCGCGGCGTGACCACGACATCGAGCTTTTGCGACAGGCGCAGCACTGTGACCGGCACCGATTTGGCGACCCGCTCCTCGGTCATCAGCCGGTGCAATTCGTCGACATCACCTACCGGAATCCCGTCGACCGCGACGATGACGTCGCCGCTCGTCAGACCGGCAGCACGCGCCGCCCCGTCGGGCGCCGTCGATTGGATGCGCACGCCGGTCTCGCGGGCCAGCTCGTGAAAGCGCACGACCCGCCGCGGCAACGGCACATTCTGCCCGGCGACGCCGATATAGCAGCGCCGCACCTTGCCATCGCGGATCAGTCGCGACGCGACAAACTCGACCGTGCTCGCCGAGATCGCAAAGCAAATTCCCTGCGCCATGCCGATGATCGCGGTGTTGATGCCGACGACCTCGCCCGCGGCGGTGACGAGCGGGCCGCCAGAGTTTCCGGGGTTGAGCGCCGCGTCGGTCTGGATCACGCTGTCGATGAGCCGCCCCGAGCGGGTGCGCAGCGAGCGGCCGAGCGCGCTGACGACGCCGGCGGTAACGGTGCATTGGAAGCCGAACGGGTTGCCGATCGCGACGACCAGCTGGCCCACCCGCAGCTTGCGCGAATCACCGAGCTGCGCAAAGGCGGAGGTCTCCCCGTCGAGCCGCAGCACGGCGAGATCGGTATCGGGATCGTCGCCGACCAGGTTTGCGGCGAGGCTGCGCCCGTCGGGAAAGGTCGCCTGGACCTTGCGCGCGCCGCTGACGACGTGGCTATTGGTCAGCACATAGGCATCAGGCGTGAAGACCACGCCGGAGCCGGCCCCGTTGCTGCGCTCGTTCGCGCCGCTGACTTGCAGATGCAGAACCGCCGGTCCGACCCGATCGACCGCGCCGATCACCGCCCGCGAATAGGCGTCGAGCAGCGCAAAATCCTCGGCGTTGCTCGAACTTGCCGCCGTCGGAGCGTTTGGCTCGGTGTCGCCGGTCAGATCGTAAATGGGGGAAAGAAGGGTGTCCATGGAAGAATAAAGTGGGAACATTCATGGAGCTTGATAAGATGCACGATCCGATGACGGCGACAGGAAGGCGGTCCGATGGCTGGTAGCGTCAACAAGGTAATTCTGGTCGGCAACCTCGGGCGCGACCCCGAGATCCGCTCGACCCAAGACGGCATGCGGATCGCCAATCTGGCGGTCGCCACTTCGGAGAGCTGGCGCGACCGAGTGTCGGGCGAGCGCAAGGAACGCACCGAATGGCACCGTGTCGTGATCTTCAACGAGCGCCTCGCCGAGATCGCCGAGAAATACCTGAAGAAGGGTTCGAAGGTGTATGTGGAGGGCGCCTTGCAGACCCGCAAATGGACCGATAACAGCGGCCAGGAACGCTACACGACGGAGGTCGTACTGCAGCGTTTTCGCGGCGAATTGACGATGCTCGACGGTGCTCGCGGCGCCGGCGGCCCACCGATCGAAAGCGGGTATGACGAGGGTGGCGGCTTTGGCGACGAGCCGCGCGCTTCCGGCCCAGCCGCCC
>JBARIB010000795.1:0-15450 GCA_049799535.1 Allostellaceae bacterium
ACTAATAGCTGCACAAGCCGGCTTCCAACATCGCCCGTAGCGCCTGCAACAAAGACACGCATCTCACCCCGCGAGGACTGCCTACCGCTACGCTGGGCCACTTCCAAAGTTCCACTACAGGTGCGAAGCCAGTTTTCCATTTGCTTGCCGTTTCCGCATCTATTTATTGACAATATATAATATTGTGCTAAGAAACTCGTTTCGATGCTACCGACATATTGAAATCAGCATTAAGGATTGGCCGCCATTGTCAGAGCCTCAGTCTATAATCGCCCAATGCGGGCGAGCCGCCGGCTCGCAGCAGCAAGCGAGCCAGGCCTGCATGTAGATCCCTTGCAGGAACAGGAGGGGGATCAGGTGCGGGCCCGCGCGCACCTGTGGTGTGAGGCAACGGTCCGGAGCAATGGCAGGCTACGACCTTTGCAGTACCGCCATCAGCTCTCGCCATTCGCGGGGCGAGAGGCCGCTCGAGGACTGCTCGACAGGCTCCCTGGCGAGCATGCGGCGGATCACGGCGAGGCCCGTTGCGGAAATCGTCGCCGCATTCATACGGTATTCGAGAAAGGCGGCGTGGGCCAAAGGCACCCAGAGCGCCACTGTCTGCAATATGGCCTCGGCATAGGCGCGTATCTCGTATTGTGCATGCGGGTCGGCGCGCAATGACAGGAAATGCATCAAATTGTGCAGGTCCGTCTTCCAATACCACTGCGTATAATAGCCGAGCGACAGGTTGATTCGGGCGAGCTCGCGGGCAAGGCCGGGCCGCGCCGGGTCGAGCGGCGCGCCCGAGGCATCCTCGTTGAGCAATTCGGCATATCCCGCATAGGCGCGTTCGGCGTCGCGACGCAACAAATCGAGGACGCGCTGCGCCGCCTCACCCTCGATCACTGCGCCACGGCCCTGGCGATTTGTCGTTGCCTGCGCCGCGAGATGCTCGGGCGCCGGGATATAGAATTCTTTATCGAGGATCGAATATCGCGCCGAATATTCGTTCACATTGGCAGTGCGATGCCGGACCCATTGCCGCGCGACAAAGATCGGCAATTTCACATGGTACTTGATCTCGCACATCTCGAAAGGCGTCGTATGGCGATGACGCATGAGATAATTGATCAGCCCCTGATCTTCGCTGACCCGGCGGGTACCGCGGCCGTAGGAAACCCGGGCCGCCTGCACGATTGCCGCATCGTCGCCCATATAGTCGACGACGCGGACGAACCCGTGATCGAGCACCGGCAACGGCTCATAAAGGATCTCCTCGAGAGCCGGCACGGTGGCGCGGCGCGTCTGTTGGCTCGCGCTGCGCTGCGCGGCGATCTCTTGACGCTGCTCCGGTATCAGCCGCTCCATGGCTCGGCGTTTCGCAGACGTTGTTGCGCCATTCGCACCATCGGATCGCTTTGCGGTAACGTTGCGAGACGGTCCTCAAGTCGCGCCCGCATCGCCGGGGCTTCCGGAAAATCGCGAGCGGCCCAGAACCGCTTCATGCGGTCGAAATAACCGACGGTGTCGAGAAATGCGATCGTGAAGTAATAGCTTTCGGGCAGCGATTCTGCGATGGCACGCGCAAGAATCGAGCCATCCGGCGCAATCGCCGCGGTCAGGCACCAATCGAGCAGCCGCGCCAGCTCCTGTCCACTCTTCCGGCGCTGATCGGCGCGCATATGCGGCCAGCCGAGCTGAAAGAGGACCGCGACGTCGTAATTGTTGTGGCTCGTCATGCCGACCTCGTCGAGCCAGCCATAAGGATAACGATTGTCGCGAATGCGGATCAAGGTGTCTATGAGCTGCGGCCAGTACCCGATCCTGCCCTCGAGGTAGCGCGCCATATGGAATGTCAGGCTGAGATCGGCGGTGCGAATCCGTCGTCCGTCAATCTGATAACTGGCGCCGAAGAAGCCGGTCAACGGATCTTGCCACTCGGCGACGAAACCGCGCACGACGGCTTCGAGCCCGGGATGCCAGGGGTAATTCGGCGGGCGGCGCCACAAAATCAGGCGAACGAGATCGGCGGTTGCGAAGTTGAGCTCCTTGCGGCGATCGATCCCGTCCTCGGCGGGGCGCGAAACCAACAGGCTTTCAAGATATTCCCTGAGCCGAGCGGGATCGTTGATCCGGTCGAGAAACCGCGGCGGCCTGCCGTGATCGTCGAAATCGGGGGCGAGCATTTGATCGACCGAGGTGTCGAGCATGAGAAACCAGACATCGGTGGAGTGACCAAAACTGCCCTCCGGATTGCGCCCGCTGGCCCCAGTCGGTGGGCAAGGCGGGGCGGCGCCCGCTCGGAGGCGCGCCAAGGTCCGCCGGATCGCATCCGCATCGGCGGTGTATTCCAACCGCCAGCGCAGCTCGCGAAGGACTTGTCGCAAATAGGAACTATCGCGCCCTTGCGCCTCCTCTCGATCGAGCTTGATCTCGATGGTCCGGATTTCGTCCTCAGCTTCCCGGCACAGCTCAGTGATCTCCGGGAAAAGCCGGGCGATCACCATCTGCGGGCTCCACCCGACCGGAGCCGGCATCGTCACGGACGGAGATACGTGCCTCATCGCAGCGCCAAAGGGATTCCTTCGTTCGAACCTTCAGAAGAGGTCACGCGAAGCTCTTGCTCTCTGGGCACGCGCCGCGACGAGGCCCGCTTCGAACGGCGCGAACCCTGCCTGACCGCCCGCATCGACGTTATCCGCGCCGTCTGCCCAATACTCGGGCCGCGGGAACTGCGCCAGCCGTATTGGACGCTTCTGGAGCCAAACATCAAGGGGACTGACGGGCAGCGCCAGATCGTCGTCATCGCAATCCGGCAGCAGCGCGACACATAAGCGCCGCGCGCCCTTCGGCCAGACGATCTGAAGGCGCTTGATCAAGGCACCCGCAGCTCGCCTCCCTTCTTCATCGATGCGGCGGGGTAGTTCGGATATATAAGCCCCACTGGCGGCGAGGGTACGGCCATGCAATTGCCGAACATCGGCAATTGGGAATGCACGCGGCTCCGGAGGGAAAGCGATTTCGAAGCGTGCCGCTTGCGGTTCGAGTATGCGCGCGACGAACCGATCATCGCCCAGCCGGAAACGCGCTACGGACCCGGCTATTGAAACTGGCTCGGCGCTGGTATGCACTGTCCAAACGATGGTGCCTGAGATGTCACGGCCCACCTCGTCCTGAATTATAATCTGGCGCCCGATCAGAGCAGCCCCTCGGCGGATGGACCCAGCAGGTTTGCCGTAAGCGCCAGAGAGGTCGAAAACTACCCACTTGCTTTGCCCGTCAACGCAGCTGCCGATGATCGGCGCGGACGCGTTTGGTATCTGATTGTGGCCGTCGATGACTAAGGTATTGTGCCCGATGGCGTGTGTGCGGTAATATCGCCAGCGTGGTCCGGATACGTTATCTGGGCCATGATCGAAATAGCCGGGCAAATCGTAATCATCTGGACCGAGCTCGATAATCCATCGATGTTTTGCCCCATCAATTACGAAGCTGCCGGCATCTGCTTGAGTATGGAGGATCACGTCTTCGGGGCGCGAGGATGATCCGACACTCATTCCGAAAGCATTGCCCCCCTTAATAGCGATATAGATCGGGCGCGCCGCCGGATCGCTGGACCAAGTGTTGCGGAAGCACGCGAGATTGGCGCTGTGAAAGACCTTTCCGGTCGGCGGCACGACCGCCCGCGAACGGGCATTAGGCTTATTAGCCCAGATTGCGGTAAAGGGCAGATACCAGCCGTCATATCGTTCTACCAGCCGGGCATCGATGGGTCGCTTGAACCTGTGGGTAAACCAGGCCAGCGGCGAGAGATCGAATCGGATTTCGGAGTCCCCGAAGTTGAACGCTGCGCCGAACGGCCCGACTGCGTGCAAGGCGAAGTCACCCGTTTGCGCGAATCCCGGTCGATCCGCGAGGCCAAAGCTGTGATGAAATGTGCTCTCCAGAGCAGCAACCATGAGTCCGGCGTAGCGCATGGCGAGTGACCAGTAGCTAAGCCCTTCTGGCCACGCACCGTCCGGCGCCAGAGCTTCGAAAATTCTCAGGGATGACGTAAGGCTATGGTGAAGAAGCTGGGTCGAAACCTCGGGGTATCGTTCGAGGACGGCAAGCGACACAACAAGAATGCCTGAATTCGACACTAGCGTACAGTTGTCACGCCGCTTTGGCCAGAGTGTAAAGCGATCATTATAAGCGGCAAGGGCGGGCTCGAGCACATGCCGGAATAGCGAATGTTCGATGATTTGGCGTTCGCTCTCCGAAAACTCGGTGTAAAGCCAGTCATAAGCAAGTGAGACAGCAACAGCGATCTCCGCGCAATCGAGAAACGACTTGATGACTGGCCGCGCTTTCCAGCTGGCTGCCCCGGTAAATCTCGACAATGAGAGGCGTGTGACCCGCAAGGCCTCCTCTCGCGTCACGCCATCGCTTATCAATGCCAAGAAAGAAGAGTAGATCAGTCGGCGCGATTGGCGTTTGATACTGACACGCAACTCTTCCTCGCCCGAAGGGGAGCTATCCTCTTTAAGCGATGCTCCGAGCCGCGCCAACAGCTTCGGGCTCCTCAGTGCACGCTTGCGGATACGGGCGATTGTGCTTTCGCCAAACAGCAAATAGGGATGGCGGGATTTGAATGCCGCGACCGCAGTTTTGACCAACTCAAAATAGAGGCCATTTGTCTCTCCAATCTGGAGAGATCGCGCGTTATCGAAAGGCAATCGAATCCCTCTTGCCGGGGCTTTGTCGAACCTACACCGCGTTCCCAGCGCGGCCTCCGCCCGAACCTAGCTATCGCCCGCGCCTTCAAATGAGGCGAAGTTGCGACGCGGTCAAGCTTTTTGATTGCCCTTTCGTAACAAAATCCATCAAAGTTTAACCGATATCTTCAGTGCCTACCGTCTCACGTTTGGGCGAGCAGTTCGGCCAAGAACGCTTCTTTCCAGCCAGCGAGGGTGAACTTGCTGCGCAACGAACCCTCGGAGCGCTCCTGCTGTCGTCGTACGATGCCTGGTGATTTCCCCTGAGAGCCAAGACGTAGTCCCCTTCCCTCTCTCTAATTTCCCTTGCGATATTGCGCTTGCAGTTAGGCGCATCGGTGGTCACCCTCCCTTTGAGGGGCAACAAATCCAATAGTTTGAGCACGGCTGCGCTTTTCCTGAGCGTTGGTGTTTGTGGAAATTTGGTCGAGGACTAGTCCTTATCACGGCACCAAGGCACTGATCATGTGCAGCGCCGTTCGAATCCTGCATCACGGACGTCAAATCTAGAATCAGGACTTAATTTGACGAGTTCTCAGCCAAAATTTTTTTGGTTGCCTAGGAGTTCGTGAAATCGGCGACCAGATAAGCCATTTGCGCCGTCATCGCCGGCTCTCTGCGGATCGAACTTAAACGAGCGCGGATTGCACGGACAGAGGAGGAGTCTATCGATTCCCTGCGCGAGTCGAAGAGTTGACACGCGCAAGTTGTAGCTTTTCGCCCCTTTTCTTCCGGCTGCGCGTCGGCCAGGTGGAAGGGTGTCCCCTCCTCGGCGCGCGCGGCCAATCGCGATCAGTAACGGGGCTTGGCCAGCCGAGCGGGGGGGGTGTCACGATAAATCTGCAAGCGCGTTACTCGCAAGCCCGCCACGCCGTGGCTTTCGATAGCACGTTGCCAGCCTAGGAACTCCTCTACCGAGAGCTCGTACCTCCGGCAAACTTCATCAAGGCTGATTGAGCCGCTGCGCACTGCATTCACCACCACCGCCTTGCGCCGGGCGACCCAGCGTTTCGTGTCCGGAGGTGGCAAGTCGATGGCGATAGCACTGGTGCACGGCAACACTTCGTCTCCAGAAAGATCGTACAGCTGATCGTTGTCGTCCATGACGGCAAGATATAACGATAGACCTTAAGGAACCCCTAAGTGGAACGATGATCATTACCCTCAATCAGTGCGAGCTGCCAGGCGAAGGTGACATCTTTGCCGGCTTGCTCGCCATGTCAATCAAAGCAGCCCCCTGTCGCACCGGCATCGCGGCAGAAAGGTGAGCGGAATCAATCTGCTCGAATCAATTTCTCCGGCTTGAAGCGGAGGGAGCCGATTCATATACTCCGCCCCGCTTCGCTCACGGGGTTTCGGGGACACCGATGCATCCGTCACTTCCGCCAGGTTATCGGCCGTCTGATGACGAAGAATTCATGAATCCACTGCAGGTCGAATACTTTCGGCAAAAGCTGTTACGCTGGCGGGCCCAGTTGTTGGCGGAGTCGACGGATGCACTGCAGCACTTGAAGGAAGAGAGCCTGCTCAAACCCGATCTGACCGACCGTGCCTCTCTTGAAACCGAGCGGTCGATCCAGCTCCGAACCCGGGCGCGGGAACGAAGGTTGATCTCGAAGATCGAAGCGGCGCTTCACCGGATCGATGCCGGCACTTACGGTTATTGCGAAGAGACGGACGAACCGATTGGCATTCGCCGCCTCGAAGCCCGGCCGATCGCGACGCTCAGCATTGAGGCGCAGGAGCGCCATGAGCGCCTGGAACGGACCCACCGCGACGACTAACTCAGCACTGCCTTAGACCGAAGGCGGGAGCAGAGACGAGAGCGCGGGTCCGTCAGATGCTAGCCACTCTTGTATGTTGACTCGATCCGCGACGGACGCGGGACTCTCCCCGTAATTAGCTTACATTGCATGTAAATCCGATTGAGAAAGGAGAGCGATTCACCATCTGCGACGGCAGAGCGAGCGAAATTGCCGTAATTCGGATGCGGCCAATATTTACCGGAGCGGAGCAGGTCAGTCCAAAGGCGAATTGTATTATTCAGCGGCTCGCAAAGCGCAGGCCTCGCCTTTTGCTGATAACGAGTTTGGCTTGTGCCGCAGCTGCGGTGCTTGCATTTGTGTACTGCAGGCAAGGGAAAGGTATCGACTTAGCAGAAGCTATTGCGGCGACGGTGATCGGACTCGCCGGAATGAGAAGCGCCACGGCCTTTGCAAGATGCCACGCGAATGCCGCGCTGCGCGGCCGCCTCGAATTATTGAGTCGGGCGTTCGACGCCGCACCGGAAGCTTGGATGATTGTTAGCGCGGAAGGGCGGGTCGAATACGCAAACCGGGTTTTCAATAGGCTTTTCCCTGGTCCCCCTGGGGCGACGCTGGATCGGCTCGCTTCAGGCTTGTGCCAGGATAGCGGGTCCCGGTCACAACTTGGCCGCTTGCATCGCCGCGCCGCTGCGGGAGCCCAAGTGAGCGCCACTTTTCATCGTTGGCAGACGCCGAGTGACAGCGCCGGGTGCTATAGGATCAGGGCCGCCCCGATACGCGGCTTTCGAGGCTATAGCTCCTGGAACATCCAAGATGTAACAGCGGCGGGGATTGGATTCAGGACGGGTCGGGGCGGGGTCCTGCCGGCTTGGTCGGAACAAAACGTTATCAGATCAGAGGCTCTACCGCCTGCGGGATTAACCGTCTCCTCCGTTATGGTTGGGGACCAAGGGAATACTGCATTACGCTCGCTTGAACGGTATCGGCGTTGCTTCGCAAACGCGCCGGTCGGGATAGCGTTACTTGACCGCTTCGGACGTTTCGAGGAGGCAAACCGTACCCTCGGTGAGCTGTTGAGAGCATCCCCGCAGGATCTGAAAGGAAAGGAGCTGATCGGCCTGCTGAGCGAAGAGGATCGCAACCGCATTGCCACCAAATTGGCAGCAACCGCCAACGGCCAACCGGATCCTGAGCCGGTCGAGATCCGGCCTAAGCCCCCCGGGGATAAGACACTGATGGTAATGCTGAGCCGTAAGAATGATGCATTAGCCGGCGTACATCCGGCGGTCGCAAACTCCTTTGATGACCGTGCGGATGAGCTTACTTTGCACTTCATCGACATCACTGAACAGAAGAATCTCGAAATCCAATTCGCACAATCCCAAAAGATGCAAGCGGTCGGGCAACTCGCCGGGGGAATTGCACATGACTTCAATAACCTCCTGACGGCAATGATCGGGTTCTGCGACTTGCTGCTTCTGCGGGCGGCGCCAAGCGACCCATCCTTCGCGGACATCATGCAGATCAAACAGAACGCCAACCGCGCGGCGAATCTGGTACGACAGCTGCTCGCCTTTTCTCGGCAACAGACGCTACAGCCGCGGATTCTGAATATCACGGATATGCTCTACGAACTGCGTCACCTGATCGAGCGGCTGATTGGCGAAGACATCCAACTCAAGGTAGTTCACGGGCGCGATCTTGGCTTCGCAAAAGTCGACCAAAACCAGTTCGAGCAGGTCATCATTAATCTCGCAGTCAACGCCCGAGACGCTATGCCACGTGGCGGCACATTGACCATCCGAACTGCGAATTTCGGCGCAGATCAGATGTTAAGACGCGCCCACGAGCTGATGCCGGCAGGCGAATATGTGCTGATTGAAATCGCGGATACTGGAGTTGGCATTCCCAAGGATCACTTGGCTCGCATTTTCGACCCGTTTTTCTCGACAAAGGAGCCCGGCTACGGGACCGGCCTCGGCCTATCGACCGTATACGGTATTGTTAAACAAACTGGCGGCTTTGTCTTTGTGGACAGCATTCTTGGCCAAGGGACGAGCTTTCAGATTTACCTGCCGCGGTGCGAGCCGCCAGACGGAAACCCGCCTGTTAGGCCCGATCCCGGTGATGGGATAATATTAAAGGATCTAACTGGGCTCGGCACTGTCATGTTGGTCGAGGATGACGATCCTGTACGGCTCTTTGGTGCCCGCGCACTGCGCAACAAAGGCTATAAGGTCATCGAGGCAAAGGGCGGCCAAGCGGCTCTCGATCTGATCCTCGATTCGCCAGAGAAGATCGATTTATTGATTACCGACGTCGTAATGCCGCAAATGGACGGCCCTGAGCTCGTGCGCAAGGTACGGGAGATTCAGCCGGGAATGAAGGTGATTTTCATTTCGGGCTATACTGAGGATGCATTCCGCCAACGACTAGATAGCGGCGGTGGCATCGACTTTCTGCCCAAACCCTTCAGCCTGAAACAGCTCGCCACCAAGGTGAGGGAAGTCCTCACAGCCGGCACCGCCTAACATTGCAACTCGGCATTGCAATCGTCGAACAAAAAGGGTACATAGCTCCGCTCCGGCCGCGTTGCACGGCTTCATTGGGTATGGAATAAATCTATGCAGACAGCATTGCGCCTCTTGGACAAGGAAGCGATGGACCGGCAACGAGCATTGGACGCGGCGCTCGGACAAATCGAACGCGCTTTTGGCAAGGGTTCGATCATGAAGCTCGGATCCCGCGAGGCCGCTGCCGAAACGGAGGTGATTTCGACGGGGTCCTTGGGGCTAGACATCGCGCTTGGGATCGGGGGGCTCCCCCGCGGCCGAATTATAGAGATCTACGGGCCGGAAAGCTCCGGCAAGACGACGCTGGCGCTGCACGTCATCGCCGAAGCGCAACGAAGCGGCGGGACCTGTGCTTTTATTGACGCCGAGCATGCTCTCGACCCGGCCTATGCTCGCAAGCTTGGCGTCGAAATTGACGACCTATTGATTTCTCAGCCCGATGCCGGCGAGCAGGCGCTCGAGATCACCGACACGCTCGTACGCTCGGGCGCGATTGATGTTCTGGTCATCGATTCGGTCGCTGCCTTGGTGCCGCGTGCCGAACTCGAGGGCGAAATGGGCGATAGCCATGTCGGCCTGCATGCCCGCTTAATGAGTCAGGCATTGCGGAAGTTGACAGGCTCGATCGCCCGCTCGCGCGCAATGGTCATCTTCATCAACCAGATTCGTCTGAAGATCGGCGTGATGTTCGGCAACCCCGAGACCACAACCGGCGGCAATGCTCTTAAATTCTATGCCTCGGTTCGCCTCGATATCCGCCGGATCGGCGCGATCAAGGAACGCGATCAAGTGATCGGAAATCAGACGCGCGTCAAGGTTGTAAAGAACAAAATGGCCCCGCCATTTAAGGTCGTCGATTTCGATATCATGTATGGGGAAGGCATATCGAAGCGCGGCGAACTGATCGATCTCGGCGTTCAGGCCGGTGTCGTTGAGAAGTCCGGCTCCTGGTTCTCCTATGACGGCCAGCGGATCGGGCAGGGCCGCGAGAACGCCAAGACTTATCTAAGGGAGCACGCTGAAATCGGCGAGGCCATCGAACACGCGATCCGCGCCAATGCCGGCCTCGTCGCCGAGGCCATGATGGCGGCGCCCGGCGATCCGACTGCCGAGGAGTAAACGGCTATTTGCCGGATGATATTAACGGTCGCACATCCCCACGATTCGGATTTGGTACGGCGCGCAGTGGTTCTGCCGCGTGTGCAGGCACCAGTTGTGGCGGCGCCCGCTGCACCAAATCAGCGGCACGGATCCAGAAGCGTTCCAGTCTCCTGAGCGTGACGCCGGCGGCCTGAAGGCTATCCTCATTCAAAACGCCTTGCGACAACATCTCCCCATGACGCTGGTGCATCGAGCTCAAGCAATCTCGCAACTTGTTGCCTTTATCGGTCAAGCGAACGTGGATTGAGCGTCGGTCGTGCACTGAGCGTTCATGCACGAGATAGCTGTTCTCGACCATCTTCTTAACGTTGTACGAAACATTGGAGCCAAGATAGCAGCCCCGCAGTGTAAGTTCTCCAACAGTCATTTCCGCGTCGCCGATATTGAACAGCATCATTGCTTGGACATTGTTGATGTCGTGAATCCCTAGTCCGTCAAGCTCAAGCTTTACGATTTCCAGGAACTGACGATGAAGCCGTTCGACCAGCGAAATTATTTCGAGGTACTGACTGTTCATTGGAACCCCCTGGTTCACCCCCGCGACTTCCCGCGGGGACAAGCCGAACGCCCGAGCAGCGCCGTTGCACTCCCGCCAAGCTGTTCACAGGTTGGCTACTCGGAGCTCCGTCAAAATATCGTCCGAAGCATCCCGCGCTGCGCTTCGGCTATGGCGGCTAGCGTTCAGTATCGCCTCGCGCAATTTTCAAGGCTCACTCAGCGAGGAGCAGGTCAATGGGCGGATCGCCATTGCGGGTCGGGCCACAAGCGGCTGAGTCTGTCCTCGATAATTCCAAAGCCGTCCCGGTCGCGAAGACCATTGGTGCCTCATTCACGATGGCGCCAGATTTCGCCACTAAATCGGCAGCCGGCAGAGGCAAGGCGACACGGCGGGCTGCTGACGGGTGGTTTCGGACTGTCCATCCCGGCATTTGGCAATCCATGAAGGTCACCTGCCGAAAGATAACAGACTGCTGGTTGCCGTGTGCGTCGCCCCATCCCGGAGCCACACCCGGTCGATTGTCGGAGGGCCGAGGTGATAACCTTGCAGATAACCAAAGCCCTCGGCGCGCACTGCCCCCGCATCCTCGGCACTCTCGACTCCTTCGGCCACTGTGGCAAAACCGAACGCTCTGATTGCGCTGAGCAGTTCACGCAAAAGGGCTTTTTTTTCCTGATTGCGTGCCAGGTTTCGGATAAACGAGCGGTCAATTTTGATTGTGTCGACCGCCAACGTCTCGAGATGCCGCAGCGAGGTATGCCCGACTCCGAAATCATCTAACGCTACCCGGCATCCAGCCTTGCGCAGCGTGTCGACAAACCGCGCTGTCTCTTCGATATCGGAAAATGCCGCAGTTTCGGTGATTTCGACGACTAGCCGCTGCGCCAAGCCAGGCCGGTTCTGTACCAGAGAAATCAAGGATCGAAGCCAGGAGCCTTCGCGAGCCGTGCGGCTCGATACGTTCAGACCGAGTTTTATGCTGGGATTATTGGCGAGCTCGTGTACGGTCCGGTCGAGCACATAGTCGTCGATAAACCCGATTCGGCCGAGTTGCTCAAGCGATGTAATAAATTCACCGCCGCAGATCAGGCTCCCCCCAAGATCGCGCATTCGCAGCAGGCATTCAAAATAGTCGATCTTCCCAGTTGCAGCGCAGAACACGGGTTGAAATGCAAAAAGCAGCCGTTGTTGGCGCAGGGCAGTTTGCACCGTCGTGCATATCGCCAAGCGGCCGGCTGCCCCCCGCTGGATTTTTTCGTGGCTCCGACCCACTCGTCTGTCGCGCACGGCTCGCTTGGCTCCGGCTAGCCGATCATCAGGCGGAGGTCGATCCTCGCCAATGCTTAGCGCCATCGGCTTTGATTACTGGTCAGTGAAAAACTTAAAGCTCTCGCTGTCAACTCCACGTCAATTTGACGTCAAAAAATCGTCTGCCACTGTGCAATGGGTCATTGCCATTGGTCGGAAGGCTCACGCCGGCGTGGCCCGACCGGGCACGACGATCGCATTGACAATACAGCCGACTAGCGCGAGGCCGGCGGCAATCGTCAAATTTGCATCGAAACCCAGCGCGATGGCTTGCCCTCCTAGCACGGAGCCGAGCGAGATGCCGAAAAACAAGGCGCTATTATTCCAAGCCATCACCATGCCGCGTTCGCCGGGGAAGTCGTTCGCCAAACCCGCCTGCTGGGCCGGGAAGAAGAGCTGCGCGACAGCCGAGCTCACGCCAAGCGCTGGCTCCACGAGCTTTCCGGTATTTAGCGCCTCACGCAACACCAACAGGCAGGCACATAACCCGGCGAAGCTCGCCCCCGCTGTGAATCTCACTCCAAGCCGATCGGCAAGACGGCCACCGATAAGCACCCCCGCGATTGACCCGCAGCCGTAAAGCAAAATGGCTTGTGCGGTCTGCGCGGTCGAGAAGCCGACTGCGATCAGGCCGGCGCCGAGATAGGTATAGACCCCATAGAGACCGGTGCTCCATATGACCATTGGAAGCAAGCGGCGCGCCAGCCCGACCTTCATGATAGGGTAAGGACGTGCCGCTTCCACGTTGGCGGCGGCCCCGCAATCTGGCGGCCAGACCAGCAGGTTGAGCCATCCGAATAATAGGCTGAGACCGCCAAGCGCAGTGAACACGGAGTGCCAACCCAGCCAAGCGCCAATGAACCCTCCCGTCGACGCGCCCAGCGCGAGTGCCACCAATAGACCTGACACCACTATCGCCAGCCAGGTGGCACGCCGCTCCGGCGCAGCGGCACTACTGACGAGCGCATAAATCGACGGCGAGATCCCCGCGGCTGCGACGCCCGCCAGAAGCCTTATAATAAGTAAAGACAGCAAATTCCCGGCTGATGCGGTAAGCCAATTCGCTGTTGTGAAACCGATAAGAGAGCAGAGCAGCACCCGCCGCCGCCCGAACCGATCGCATAATTGGCCCAATATGGGCGCACCAAACATGTAAGCGAGCGAGAAAATCGTTACTGATAATCCCGCCAGAGCGGTAGATATGTGATAGTCGGCTGCCAGTAACGGCAACAGGGGAGAGAAGACGAAGAGCTCGGTTCCGACAAGAAACATTGTCACCCAAGCGACGGCCAATCTTGCCGGCGCGACGAGCATCATTTGCATAACTCCTTGGACGGCGTCAGCGCGATGCGGCCGGCAGCCGGTGGGCTCGTGCGGGAGCCTTCACTCCTCCGCCGACGGCGCGTTGTAATCTGACGCGCCGGGGATCGTGTGCTATTCGCGCTCTACTGACTGCGCTGCAATCTCCGGCCGATTCTGACGGCTCTGCGAGATCCCGGTCGGATTGATTCGTAGCTTGGCTAGGACCCGACCGCCAACGTGCTGGCGCTTTGCACAACCCTGTTCAAATGGCTCCATACCCCGTCCAGCGCGGTAGCCATAATCTTGGCGTCGTGGATTGTAGGCCTAAGCAGTGATGGCCGCCTCTTTAGAGCCATCTGAGTGATCGACAGGGCTTCCTCCGCATGACGTTCCTCGACCATTTCGGAGAAGCAATCGGCGAAATACGGCTCCTGGGCGAACTGCGGGAAATGGACTGAGAGGGCATCCGCCAACGCCCGCATCCAATCAACCGACAGCACCTCGACCGCGCACCATGGGCCCAGGGAACGCGAATAAAGCGTCTTTGCGAGGCAGACGAATTTCGCAGTTTCGCCGTCAAGATGATGGCACAGATCCGTAGGGTCGCCAAACTCCTCATCATCGAGCATGCATTCGGCGCCGATGTTGCGGAAAGCTCGCGTCAGTTGATAGTGATGCGTATCGCCGCCTGGCAGACCGTCGTCGTCGATGAAGATTTGCAGCTTGCGTTTGCGCAAGGCCGGACTGTCGAGATGAGGCAGGTAATAGACAGCGGCACGCGTGGCGTGCATCGCTGACTGATAGATCAAATGTATCTGACCGAGCAAAGCTGGGTCGCTGGCAACTGAATGGTCCAAAGCAGCAAAATTGTGGAAAAATGGCATCCGCGAAGCGCGATGTCGCTCTGCGAGCGCTCTTATCATCAATGGGAATTCATCGATTGCGTTCGAGCTCGGCTCGACCGCATCACTAACTATCGTGCAAATAGTATTTACCATCGACATTTAATAATTCCTTCAAGCATCCGGGAAATATAACACGTTGGGCACTCTTGATTACATTTTCTGCACGCGATCTCAAGAGCGATAGCGAGGCAGCACACCATTCTCTTTTGGTAAATTCCCTAAAATTACGATGGATGAACAACCGAGCTATATAACTGGCGATTCGATCCGCAACCGGCTCAGCCAACACTTAAAATTCATCTTTGCTAGGAATAGAACGAAATAGGAACTCAGTCAAGTAAAATTCAATGGATTCCGTAGGATTGCAACTCTAGGGTGTAGATATAGGACGGCTACAGCTTTTGGCGCTGTCGGTCTACCGCCGCTTGTTGACGCGAACGGGTTGATGTCGTCCTATCGATGCGAGATTTGGCGCGACGCACGCGATCCATGCGTCAGAGGGGGATGTGGTGGAACGCGTTCGGGCGATAAGTGGCGGGCTCGGGGTCGATACCGCCTTTGACGCCATCGGCAGCGAGCAGACCGCGTTGCAGGTTATCGATGCCCTCGCGCCCGGCGGCCACGCCGTGCTGGTGGGCATCCCAGCTTTCGCCACTCGGGCCGGAATAAACCTCTCTCAGATGGTGTATGGCGAGAAGGCGATCAGCGGCACCTATTACGGCTCGGTACGGCCCAATGTCGATTTTCCGATCCTTGCCGATCTCGATCTCCAGAAAAAGATCAATCTCGACGACCTTATCAGCCGCACCTACCGGTTTGATGAAGTCAATGAAGGTTTCAGGGCGATGCTCGCGGGTGAAGTTGCGCGGGGGGTGATCGTTTTCGATTGAGCCCGATGGAAGAGCGCAACTACGCTCGGCTGGACACGATCGAGGCGTTTCTCTATAAGCGCCTCGCTGGGCGCCCAGGTAGCTCAGTTGGTAGAGCAACGGACTGAAAATCCGTGTGTCGGTGGTTCAATTCCGCCCCTGGGCACCACCAAAATATCGAATTAATTAAATAGGATAGCGAAAACTAGGCCGTTCACCAGCGGCCTTTTTTGTGTTCCAACCCGTCCCCCAAAAACCTTCGGATTTCCGCCGTTTCCCGTCGGCTGCCGGAGCCTCCCTGCAACAAGCTTGGAACACGAGGGGAGCC
>JBARIB010000796.1:0-1562 GCA_049799535.1 Allostellaceae bacterium
TTGGTGAAGGTGGCGCTGGCGAGCAGGGTTCCCGAGGCGGTCCAGAGATCGGCGACATGCGTGCCGGTGTTCGCCGACCCCTTGTAGAAGCGGATGCCGGTGATTTGCCCTAATGTTGCGGCAGTGAATTTTACGCCGACCTCGATTGCACCCTTATCATTTCCAATTGGCGGCGCAGCGCTTCCGCTGAAGAGGCTCAAAGATGATGACGGCGTGACCGTATAGGAAGTGCCCGGACCCGGCGTTTCCATATTGAGGCTGTCGTCGACGGCGCGGGACTCGATCGTGTACGTTCCCGCGGCTGGAGCGCTGAAACTGTAGGTCCAGTTCATGCTCGTCGAGCCGACCTGCCCCTGCGCGGGGTGCCAAGTCTTGCCGCCGTCGGTCGAGACTTGAACGCCGCCGATGACGCCGCCTCCCGCGTCGGTAGCCGTCCCTGTTACGGTGACCGTTTGCCCCTCAACAACGTTGGTGCCCGAAACGTTCGAGATCTTCGAGGTAGGGGGCGTGTGATCGGTCGATTGTGTGGCGAGCGCCAGGGTCGCCTGTAGCGTTTGCGGCTGGACCCCCATGTCCGCGAGCAGGTTCACCATTGCCTGCTGGACATTCGGGTCCGTCGCATCAAATGTGTACGGTGAATTGTCATGTTGGTTGGAGAGACCCCATGACCAGAACACCGTGCCTGCTCCGAACACGAGGGCGCCGCTCGTCGGATCCCGATACTCTACGAGGTTATGGGTTGCCGCGCCGGCCGTATCGACGCTCCCCCAGTCAGTGTTGTACGCGTCGGGCTCCTGCACCGTCGTCGAGGACAGATCGATGAGGCCGGCCGGCATGAAGCCGTTGTCGGGCGATGAGTCCCATTCGTAGCCGAGTAACCCGGATTCCAGAGACGCTGTCTGGCCGGACGCCGTCTTCGCGACGCTCGTGTTGCGCCAGAAACGCAGTTGGGTATCACCATAAGGTACTGTGATGACCGAACTGGCGTTGTTCTGGTCGACCTGAAAAAGGGTGCCGGTCAAGGCGTTCGACGGCATCGGCGCCGAGCCGAGGCGCGGATCTTCAAACGTCCCGGTGGCTGTCCCTGTGGGGTCGATCTCCGTGTTGTAGTGAGTGTCTTTGTAGCTTACTAAAGTTCGGTTGGCGGTCGCGCTGCTGTCGAGGCTCGGAGAAAGCCTGGTCTGCCAAAACATCTCATTGCCGCTGAGGAACGCGAGGTTCACACCGGCGTTAACCGCCGCCTGCACGTTGGCGACTTGGCTGTCGGTCCAATATTCGTCATGGCCCGCATCCATAAAGACTTTGTGATTGAGCAACAACGAACCGTTGGTGGCGGTGTCGATGCCGGAGAGATAGGAAACGTCGTAGCCGTTTTCTTCCAGCCAATAGATCGCGGCGTATTCGGCGCCGAACAGTGTATCCTGCGCGCCAGCGTACGTCCCCGTACCGTCGCGGGTGACGATCGGGCGATTGTAACTTACTGCATAAGCGGCGCCAGGGTTGACGGCGGTCGCGGGACCATTCCCTCCATAGAGGTTAGCTCCGCCCCAGCCATTGTACGC
>JBARIB010000797.1:0-1893 GCA_049799535.1 Allostellaceae bacterium
TGGAGGCGGGGCTCGCCGGCCGCGGCATCCGATCGGTCAACGCGAGCGCCTCGACGGGCACGGTGCTGGTGCTGTTCGAGGGTAGCCATGATCTCGTCGAGATAACGCGGCGGTTGGGCGAGACAGCAGAGCGTGCGCTTGACACGAAAACCGCCGATGCCCCCTCCGACCGCCCACCCTGGCACGCGATGGATCCTGAAGAGGTCATCGGCGCGGTCAGGAGCCGCCCATCGGGATTGTCCGATGCAGAGGCAAAGACGCGGCTCGTCGAAACGGGCGCCAACGCGATCCCGCCGGTCCGCGGCCGGACTCAGCTCGAAATCCTGATCTCTCAGTTTCAGAACATGCCGACCGCGCTGTTGGCGGCGGGCGCATTATTGTCGATCGCAACCGGAGGAGTTCTTGACGCCGCGATCATCCTCGGCGTGATCGGGCTCAATGGCGCAATAGGGTTCTTTGCCGAAGCGCGCGCCGAAGAGACAATTAGCAGCCTCAACGAGAGCCGCTCCCCAGTCTCGCGTGTATTGCGGGACGGAAAGGAATGCGATCTGCCGGCTGAGGACCTCGTGCCGGGCGATCTAATTGAATTGCGCCGCGACGAGATCGTCCCAGCCGATGCCCGGGTCATAGCAGCCAATCGTTTCACGGTGAACGAAGCGGTGCTGACCGGCGAGAGCGTTCCTGTCGCCAAAGCGGCCAATGTCATGACCCCTCAGTCGGCACCGATCGCCGACCGTCGCAACATGGTGTTCCGGGGAACGGTCGTAACGGGAGGAGCCGGGCGCGCGGTTGTCACGGCGACCGGGCCCGACACCGAACTCGGGCGCATCCAATCGTTGTTGGGCTCCGAGGATCAGGTGGCGACACCTTTGCAGCGTCAGCTCGACACCCTCGGTCGCCAGCTGGTGTTCGGGTCGGCAGCGGCATGCGGGTTGTTCGCGGTAATCGGGCTGATCCGCGGCTTCGGGTTGATTTCATTGTTGAAGACCGTGATCTCGCTCGCTGTGGCGGCCGTACCCGAGGGTCTGCCGACCCTGGCGACGACGACGCTGGCACTGGCAATCCAGGATCTGCGCCGCCGCGGGATCATCGTCCGCCGATTGAGCGCGGTGGAAGGACTTGGCACAGTCGACGTCGCCTGCTTCGACAAGACCG
This sequence comes from Allostellaceae bacterium, assembly GCA_049799535.1. Lineage (GTDB taxonomy): Bacteria > Pseudomonadota > Alphaproteobacteria > ATCC43930 > CGMCC-115725 > AP-15. The sequence goes on from JBARIB010000797.1 coordinate 1,156, forward strand.
GCACATTGACCCTCAACGATATGAGCGTGGTCCGTTTGTACTGGAACGACACGCGGGCGCGTCTGGTCGACGAGCAGTTCCGGACGGAGGCCGGATCTGTCGTGGACTCGGCGACCGATCGCGAGCTGGCTCGTCTGCTCGAACTCGCTGCGCTGTGTAACGATGTCGAGCTGCTCGATGCAACGGCGAGCGACGCCAATGGGTCTGCCACCGAGGTGGCGCTGGTTCGAGCAGCAATGAGAGTGGGTCTGGAGGTCGAGACTATTCGCGCGCGCCATCCGCGCCGTGCGACGCTCGAGCGCGCCGAAGACCGGCGCTACATGCTCACGGTGCATGATGGTGCCGCAGACCAACAACTGGTGATCGTCAAGGGCGATCCAGCAGAGATTCTAGCGCTCTGCCGCTGGCGTCTGTGCAATGGAGTTGTCAGCGCGCTTGAAGCCGAGGATCGGCGGATGATCGAGGTGGAAAACCTCGCAATGGCCGAGGATGCGCTACGCGTATTGGGGATCGCCTACCGCACGGTGGGCGCCGAGGATCGCGGCACCAGGATCGAACAGGCTTTCATCTGGACCGGTCTCGTCGGGATGGCCGACCCGATCCGCAAAGGCGCCCCCAACCTGATCAGCGCTTTCCGCCGCGCCGGTATCACCAGCATCATGCTGACCGGCGACCAGCGAGCCACAGCCGCCGCAATCGCCACCGAGCTCGGCCTCTCGAACGGAAACCGCAAGGAGA
>JBARIB010000798.1:0-7496 GCA_049799535.1 Allostellaceae bacterium
CGCAAGGGCCATCTCGACAATCGCGGCGGCCGGAAGGACGGGCATCCCTTCTATCGCATGGTCGCCAATCCATGGCAGCACTTGATCGTCGAGATGATTGAGCCAGAACGGCATTGGGCCGCGCTGACGAAAACCGAGAAGAGGGTGATCGAAAGGCGGATTGGTTGGATCAGCGGCCTCGGCCGTCTGACCGAACCAGAAGCTCTGATGATCCCAAGGGTAGAGTGGCAGTCCGCGCGGATCGGCGGCTCCATCAAAACAGGAGGATGGCGTGATATCGAACCCCGCAACGTGGCAATGCGCAGCGATCGCGGGAAATGGATCATTATTGGTCGGCTTGCGGGAAAGAGTGGCAAGAACGCGCCCTTCCACCTTTGCCGCGCGCAGAGCGTCGGTAAGATAAGATTGGAGGATTGCCGCAGGCCCAATTTCCAGAAAGATCCGATAGCCTTCGGTGACGAGCCGCTCGGCCGCCTCGGCGAACCGCACCGGGTTTCGTATATTGCGCCACCAGTAATCAGCGTCGAGCGGGTCTTCCTCGACTCTCTCGCCTATTACTGTAGAAATTAGAGTTGCCTTTGGCCGCCGGAACGACAGGCCGATCAGGCTCGCGAGCAGATCTTCGCGGATTGGGTCCATCTTCCGCGAGTGGAAGGCGAAATCCAGATCGAGGGGGCGAAACCAATAGCCGCGCCGCCTCGCCTCGGATTCCAAGCGTTCGATTTCATCGCCGGGGCCAGAGATTGTCACCGAATGCGTCGCATTAAGTGCTGCGACCTCGGCGGTGCTGCCGAGCTCAGCGAGAAAATCGCGGGCGGCATCCGGCGCCAGCGCCATCGCTGCCATGCGGCCGCTACCTTGCGTACGCTGCTGATATCGGCTTCGGGCGACGACAACCCGGCCCGCCTCGGCGAGCGGTAGAGCGCCCGCGGCCCAAGCTGCAGCAATCTCCCCCACGCTGTGTCCAAGAAATGCGGACCCGACGACACCGAGCTCGCGCAGAGCTCGCACAATGCCAACCTGAACTGCGAAAAGCAGCGGTTGCGCGACATCGGCACGCGCCATCGCCTCGCCGGCGATGGCGTTCTGGAGATATTCCGCTAGGGACCAGCCGAGATCCGGCCGAAGCAGCTGATCAATTTCGTCGGTCGCGTCACGAAACGCTCGGTTGGTGCGAAATGCATCTCGCCCCATGCCAGCGAATTGAGCACCATTGCCGGAAAAGACAAAGGCGAGTTCGCTCTCCCTAACCGCGGTGCCGCTGATAAGGCCAGGTGAGGGCTCGTCAATCAGAAATTTGCCCAACACCCGTTCAATCGACGCTGTATCGGGCCCGAACGCAACAAGCCGGTGAAGATGAAAATCACGTCCGCGGGCCGCTGCAAGCAACAGCGCCGGTGCCCGGTCGGCCGGGGTCTTCGCCAGCGTAGCGCACCAGCTCTCGACTAGCCGTCGGAGCGACGCTTCGGTCTTCGCCGAGATCAGTAGGGGCGGGATTGCCGCAGCTGTGGAGGCGTCCTTCGGCCGTGGCGGCTTGGCAAGGACGACATGAGCATTCGCCCCGCCAAATCCGAACGAATTCACACCCGCGCAAGGGCGCTCGAACTGTTGCGCTACCGGCTCGAGGTCACGAGCCAGCCGCAAATTAAGCCCGTCGAAGGGTATTTTGGGATTTGGCCTCTCGCAATGAAGGGTCGGCGGTATTGTGCCTCGCTCTAGTGCGAGGGCAGCCTTGAGCAACCCTGCCATTCCAGAGGCGGGCTCCAGGTGGCCGATATTAGTCTTTACGGATCCGATGGGCAGCGGGCGCGACCGCCTCTGGCCTAGCGAGCGCCCCACCGCGGCCGCCTCGATCGGGTCCCCGGCCGCGGTGCCAGTGCCATGCATTTCGACAAAGGCGAGCTCGTCCGCCGCGATGCCGATGCGGTCATAGACCGAGTGCAGCAGCGAGGCCTGCGCTGCCTCACTCGGCAGCGATAGCCCGATCGTGCGGCCGTCTGAATTGACCCCCGATGCCAGTATGATGCCGCGGATGGGGTCGCTGGCAGCGAGCGCATCCCCAAGTGGCTTGAGGATGATGACCGCGCCGCCCTCGCCACGAACATAACCATCAGCTCTCTCGTCGAAGGCGAAGCAGCGGCCGCGCCGGGACAGCATGGAGGCCCGCGAGAACCCGATGAATGGATATGGTGCGAGCAGCAGATTGATGCCGCCAACGACGGCGCTCGCGATCTTTCCGCTGCGGATCGCCTCGCAGGCATGATGCAATGCGACGAGAGATGACGAGCAGGCGGTGTCGATCGCCAGGCTCGGACCGCGTAGATCGAAAACATAAGAAATGCGGTTGGCCAGGATGCTGAGGGTGCTCCCGGTCATAAAATAAGAATCGGCGCCGGCAGGGTCTCCGAGTCTCAGATCCGAGTAATCAGTCGCAGAGGCACCTATGTAAACGCCCGTCTCGCTACCGCAGAGCTTGCTTGGCGGAATGCCGGCATCCTCAAGCGCGTGCCAGACAAGCTCCAGCAGCAGTCGCTGCTGGGGATCCATTTGCGCCGCCTCGCGCGGCGAGATGCCAAAGAAAGACGGCTCGAACAGATCTATGCCGCTGATGAGGCCGGCGGCCCACGTGTAGCTCTTGCCCGGTTCGCTGCGGTCCGGATGGTAGTAAAATCGGGTCGCCCATCTCCGGTCGTCTATTTCGGAGACGGCATCGCCCGCCGATTCAAGGAGGTCCCAAAACTCCTCGAGATTGTCGGCTCCCGGGAAACGACAGGACGCTCCCAGGATTGCAATGGAGCCGTCAGTCATAGCGTAAGTACAATCTGCGCCGTCTCGAAGAAGACTTCGGCTCGCCCTGCCAGGCTAACCACCTTTACGTAGCGCGTGGACACGAATGCTGGATATACCATGGATCTCCATTGTCGTAGCTCGGCGAAATAGCCGAACAACCACCGTAGCCGCGGCATTTCCCCCATCGCAGCCCTTCCCTAAACGGCTGGTTGCAGATCGTTAATCACCCCCCGCGATTGTACTCGACCAAGATGGCGGCGATGTCAACCGTGGGAAGGACGCAGGGCTCCCTTCCGGCTTTGGCCGCAATGCACCCCGCTTCTACAACGGCAGGGCTGGGCGTGTTGTGGGCCTCGCGATACCGACGCTTCGCCAAGGGTTGCCGGCCAAATGCAGCCGCTCGCAGAGATCCATTGCCGACCAATACAGCGGTACAGCACGCCCTTTGACAAAGGGCATTGCGGCGAAATCCAACCCGAGCCAGGGCAGGAACGGATTGCGGCGGCCATAAGCCCAGATCTCCACGCGAACCGAAGCGCGAGAGCTGAGGCCGCGAGCATGAAACCCGACTGTATCGGCTACGACGAGCGTGTTCTGCGGCACCGCGAACACCTTGGGCCCGCCAAAGCCGAGACGCCTCACAGTTTCCGGCGCGATTCGCAGCGAGCCCCGGGCAGACTGAAAATCCGCGCTTTGCGCCGCAGTTGCCGACGCCCGGCGTTCCCACGCGAGGCGCCGTTTTGTCGGCCGATGCGACCCCGGCACATAGATGAATGGCCCGTCCTCCTCGGCGACATCCGTTAGAAAGAACCAAGCCTTCACCGAGGAGTGAAACGCGTCGGCATGCAGCCGGGTCTGCGGGTCGGGCGGCGCGTTGCGGACATGTGAGAAGATCGTCTGGATATAGACTAACGGCTCGAGCATGAACGAGCCGACATAGCGGAGGATACCCAGCCATTCTGGGCTTTCGACCAGGGCGCGCGCCGCTGGCAACCTCGCCAGCGCCTGCTTGTCCAAGGCGATGCGCCGGGTCAGCGCGTCGCCCTGAAGTTGATCTCGCGCCGGCCCGCGAAAGGACAGCACTTGCTCTTTCAGCGCCCTATAATCGGAGGCAGGCAAGAAGTTCGGCTTGAGGATGTATCCGTCGCGCTCGAAGGTTGCGCGGTCGTCTTCTGAGATAATCGACCGCAATCTTTGCCGCCGCCACTCAGCCATCCGATGAGCCAAGCGCACACGCGCGACATGCAGCCCTGCTCGGTTGAGAGTGGGGCTCCCGATTACGGGGTTGTCGCGGAACGATTTTGCGCCGGTGGCCAGGGCCGCCACGTGCAATGGGGCCAAAAGCCAAGAAAGCCGATCCGGCGGCATCACCGTCAGGCCTGCAAAGCCCCGAGCGCGTCGTAAATGGCGCGGTCGATCTCGATCCCGTCTTGTAACGCCCGTTCGCGGGCGCGAAAGGCCCGCTCGCCCGGAATGCGGATTTCGGCAACACCGGGCTGGCGGGGGGTGGCCTTGATACGGTCGACGAGTTCGCTGACCTGGACTTTGAAATCGTCGAGGCTGGTCAGCAAATCCGGTTTGAACAGCAAGAACAAGTAGCCGTCGTCATTGTCCGGGTCGAGCGCCGATCCGGCCAGGACGCCGAAAGCCTGAACGATGAAGGCGAGCCCGAAACCCTTATAGCCTCCGAACGGAAGCAGCGCGCCGAGCTTGGCCATTGCCGGGTCGCGCGTGGGCCGTCCCTCGGCATCAACCGCTACGCCCTCGGGAAGCAATTGCCCGACCCGTTCGCGGTAAGCCAGATCCGTCCCCATAAATGCCGAGGTTCCCATATCGAACACGATGGGCCCGCGGGATGACGGCATCCCGAAGGCGATCGGGTTGGTGCCCAACGTCGGGCGTGCGCCACCGAACGGCGCGACGGTGCGCGCCGAGGCAGCCGTATGTATGCCAACGAGGTCCGCCCGCGCGATCATCTCGGCGTAATAGGCGCTGCGCCCACTCATCCAGCTATTCGTGACGCCGACCACCCCAACACCACGCCTATTCGCCTTTTCGATTGCCGCGCGGGTGGCGAGATACATGACGAGCATGCCGACATTGTTGCCGCCGTCGAACAGCGCCGAGATTTCCGTTTCGCGCAATACCGTCATCGGGTGGCGCGGGCTTTTGAACCGCCGGTGCTCGGGAATATTGAGGATTTTTGCGAGCCCCGAATATTCGTACCCGCACAGCGCCGCGTCGATCACGTGATCGGCGATGATGCGCGCTTCCTCAGCGTTGTAGCCGATGCCCCGCAAAGCGCGTTCGGAATGCTCGCGCGCCTCTAGCTCGCTCAGACGGATTCGATCAGGCGACATCTATTCGGCGGCCTCGCGACGGGGCGGCTCGGGACGCCAACGTAAAACCGGCTTGCGCGCCGCAGAAGTCTCGTCGAGCCGCGAGCGCGGGGTCAAGACCGGCGCCGAGCGAAAACGCTCGGCATCGCCCGACCGTGCGGCGGCGGCGAGCGACTTGATCACCATGATGAACTGGTCGAGCGACGCCTTGCTTTCGGTCTCCGTCGGCTCGACCAGCATCGCACCGCGCACGATCAGCGGGAAATACATCGTCATCGGATGATATCCTTCGTCGATCAGTGCTTTGGCGAAGTCGAGCGTCGTCACGCCGGTGTCCTTCAGAAATCGGTCGTCGAACAATACCTCGTGCATGCACGGCCCGGGAAAGGAGAGGCTGAGCTCGTCCTGCAGTTGCACGCGCAGATAATTGGCATTGAGTACCGCATCTTCGGCCACCTGTCGAAGCCCGTCCGCGCCATGACTCATCATGTAAGCGAGCGCCCGCACGAACATGCCCATCTGACCATGGAAACCCTTCAGCCGTCCCAGCGAAGCCTCGGCCGGGCCCGTCTTGTGCTCAATCAGTTCGAGGCCGTTTGGTCCGTGAACCACCCACGGCAGGGGCGCATAGGGGGCCAGGGGGGCGGCCAAAGCGACTGGGCCGCTTCCCGGCCCGCCGCCGCCATGCGGCGTCGAGAAGGTCTTGTGCAGATTGAGGTGCATGCAGTCGATGCCGAGATCGGCCGGACGCACGCGTCCGACGATCGCGTTGAAGTTGGCGCCGTCGCAATAAAAGAACGCACCCGCTGCGTGCACTGCGGCGGCAATCTCGATGATTTCCTTCTCAAACAGGCCGCAGGTGTTCGGGTTGGTCAGCATCAAGGCGGCGACATCGGCCCCGAGCTTCGCCTCGAGCGCGGCGCGATCGACCCGACCGCCGGCATCCGCCGGGATAGGGTCGACGGCGTAGCCGCAAGCGGCAGCCGTCGCCGGATTTGTGCCGTGCGCCGATTCCGGTACCAGAACCCGGCTCCGTTTTTCGCCGCGCGCCTCGAGGGCGGCGCGAATCGACATCATGCCGCACAACTCTCCATGCGCGCCGGCGGCCGGGCTCAATGCGATCGCCGGCATGCCGGTGAGTGTTTTGAGCCAATGCGCGAGAGTATCTATCAGCTCGAGCCCGCCCGGCACCGTCGATACCGGCTGTAGCGGGTGGATGTCGGCGAGGCCTGGCAGTCGCGCGAGTTTTTCGTTCAGGCGCGGGTTGTGCTTCATCGTGCAGGAGCCGAGCGGGTAGAGCCCGGTATCGATCGCGTAGTTTTTTTGCGAAAGCCGGGTGAAGTGGCGCACGACCTGCGGCTCGCTGAGACCGGGCAGCCCGATCTCGCCTTGCCGCTCGAGGTCGCCCAGCCGGCTGCGGAACGGCGCGAGCTCCGGCAGGTCGATGCCGCAACGCCCTGGCGCATGCTGCTCGAAAATCAGCGGCTCTTCGATCTGCAGGCCGCGGTTGCCGCTTACGGTCGTGACAGCCGCGGCCAAGACTTCTTTCCCAATGGTGCTGGCAGCCCGGCTCCAGTCGTTCATGCCAACACCTCCCGCAAGCCCCGTTCAAGCCGGTCCATATCCTGGGTGGTCGTCATCTCGGTTGCCGCGATCAACAGGAGATCGGCCAGCTCGCCACGCTCTGGATAGAGGCGACTGACCGGGACGCCGGCGAGCAGATCCTTTCGCGCCAGCGCCTCGACGACCGCGGCGGCGGGGCGGGCCAGCCGCACCGCGAATTCGTTGAAGAAGGAGCGGTTCACGGGGCGCACACCCGGCACCTGATCGAGCCGATCGGCGAGCGCGACCGCGGCTGCGTGGTTCAAGCCGGCGAGCCGCTTCAAGCCCGCCTCTCCGAGCAAGGCGAGGTGGACCGTGAAGGCGAGAGCGCACAGCCCCGAATTCGTGCAAATGTTGCTCGTCGCCCGCTCGCGCCGAATGTGCTGCTCGCGCGTCGACAAGGTCAGCACAAAGCCGCGCCGGCCAACAGTGTCGGTGGTCTGGCCGACCAGCCGTCCGGGCATCTGGCGCACGAATTTGTCGCGCGTCGCGAACAGCCCGACATAGGGCCCGCCGAAATTGAGGGCATTGCCGAGCGACTGGCCCTCGGCCGCCACGATGTCTGCACCCATTTCCCCCGGCGGCCGAATCGCGCCGAGGGACAGGATTTCGGTAACGACCACGACGAGCAGCGCTCTGGCGTCATGGCACACCCGCCCGAGAGCGGAATAGTCCCGTACCTCGCCGAAGAAATCGGGATTTTGCACGACGACGCAGGACGTGTCGCGATCGACGAGCGCGGCGAGGTCCTCGCCGCCCGGTACC
>JBARIB010000799.1:0-3143 GCA_049799535.1 Allostellaceae bacterium
AGCCTTAACCGGCCTTACGCATTGATCAGGAGATTAAAAATCTGAGTTCGTTGCGAACGGATGTCGCTTGAACGAGGACCATCCTCGCGCCGATGACCATGTTAACTGGCCGGAGTTGATTGCGCACGGCATTGCATTCTGCGCGGCAACCGTTATTGCGGCGATCGTTCTCTTTCCAGATTTTCCGAAAATCCAATACCACACGAACACCCACGGGTGAAGCATTCGGGGCATTCCTCACTCTGTGCGTTATTTTCGGAGGTCTTGGTCCCTGATTACGCTGCTGTTCTTTTCAGTCCGGCATCTAGCGCAGAAACGTCGGACTCCCGCTCGCGTCTCGCGAGAGCGAGAAGCTCCCTGACGCACCATTGTCATGAAAGTGCAATAAAATCGTCATAAAACGTAACCAATGCGTCGTTAAGAAGCTCGTGACCCTTTCGGGTCCGTCTCCCTCTGACGATGGAGCAAACCCGTGAACGCTTTTCGCATCGCACTTCTTGGGGTCGCCGCGGCTGCGGCGATAGGCTTTGGCGCACAGGCAGCCGAAATTTCAGGCGCCGGAGCGACCTTTCCCTATCCGATCTATGCCAAGTGGGCCGAAGCCTACGCCGCAAAAACCGGCGTGAAATTGAACTATCAATCGATCGGTTCGGGGGGCGGCATCGCCCAGATCAATGCAAGAACCGTCGATTTTGGCGCCTCGGACATGCCGTTGAAGCCGGAGGAACTCCAGAAGGACGGTCTCATGCAATTTCCGCCGGTCATCGGCGGCGAAGTGATGGTGATTAACCTCCCCGGCATTCAATCCGGTCAGATGACGCTCGACGGTCCGACCATCGCCAACATCTATCTGGGCAAGATCACCAAATGGAACGATCCGGCCATCGCCAAGCTCAACCCCGGTCTGAAACTGCCCGACACCGCCATCGCTGTTGTCCACCGCTCTGACGGCTCCGGGACTACTTTTATCTTCGCCAACTATCTCTCGAAGGTGAGCCCGGAATGGAAGCAGAAAGTGGGCGAGGGCACCTCTGTCGAATGGCCTACGGGGCTCGGCGGCAAGGGCAATGAGGGGGTCGCGGCGCTGACCTCGCGCACCCTGGGCGCTATCGGCTATGTCGAATATGCCTATGCGCTGCAGAACAAGATGGTCCACACCAAGCTGATCAACCGTGAGGGCGCGACATTGGAGCCTGGCAGCAATGTCTTCCAGGCCGCCGCGGCCAATGCGGATTGGAAGAGCGCACCGGGCCTCTATCTGATCCTCACCGATCAGCCCGGCAAGGAGAGCTGGCCGATTACTGGCGCGACCTTCATTCTGATGCACAAGAAGCAGGATCACCCCGAGAGAGCGAAAGAGGTCCTCAAATTCTTCGACTGGGCCTACAAGAATGGCGGACAGCTTGCCGAATCGCTCGACTATATTCCAATGCCACCAAAAGCGGTCGCGATCTTCGAAGATAGTTGGAAGCAGATCGTCGGCCCCGATGGTAAGCCGGTTTGGGACGGGAAATCGTCCTGACGCCTTGGTAGAGGACGCGGGGCTGCGGGGCCTCCCGATCTTGCTGCGGAACGCTTCGGGGTCAAATTGTGGCTGCTGACGCCGCAGTCGTTCAACGCATAGCGGTGCGCGGCCGCGCGGGTGCGATCGGCGATGTCGCATTCCGCAACCTCACTTTCTTCTTTGCGCTCCTCGTCCTGCTGATCCTTGGCGGGGTCATCGTCGCGCTAGTGGAGGGCGCGATCCCCGCGTTGCGCACATTTGGCGTCTCGTTCCTCTACACCGAGGTCTGGAACCCGGTGACCGAAAAGTTCGGGGCGCTGGCGCCTATCTATGGAACCCTTGTGACCTCGGCCATCGCAATGCTGGTCGGGATCCCGGTTGCCTTCGGGGTGGCGGTGTTCATCACCGAGATTTGCCCGCTCTGGCTGAAACGGCCACTGTCGACGATGATCGAACTGTTGGCAGCGATCCCCAGCATCATCTACGGCATTTGGGGGCTTTTCGTATTCGCGCCGTTCGTCCAGCAATACATCGAGCCGGCGATCATCGACACATTCGGGCAGCTTCCGGGGATCGGCGCGGCGTTCGCCGGTCCGCCGCTGGGCATCGGCGTGCTGACGGCAGGCTTCATACTTGCAATCATGGTGCTGCCGTTCATCTCGTCGATCATGCGTGATGTGTTCGAGACCGTGCCCGCGATCCTCAAGGAAAGCGCGTATGCGCTTGGTTCCACCAGGGCGGAGGTCGTCTGGCAGGTGGTTCTGCCCTACACCCGAATCGGCGTCGTCGGGGGCATCTTGCTGGGCCTAGGGCGGGCGCTCGGCGAGACGATGGCGGTCACCTTTGTGATCGGCAACGCGCATCGCATCAGCGTATCGATCCTGCAGCCGGGAACCACGATCTCGGCGTCCTTAGCCAACGAATTCACCGAAGCGGTCGGCGATTTGTACCTATCCTCGCTCATTGCGCTCGGTCTGATACTTTTCGCTATTACGTTTATCGTGCTGGCGATCGCCAAGCTAATGCTGCTGCAGCTGCAAAAACAGGCGGGAAGCTGAGCATATGAACCTCTACGCGCGTCGCCGCCTTGCCAACGGCCTCGTCATGACGCTGTCGGTTGCGGCGACTGGTTTTGGCCTCTTGTGGCTCGTTCTCGTCCTGTGGACTCTGCTGTGGAACGGGGTCTCCGCGATAACTCCGGCATTGTTCGCCCAGATGACCCCACCCCCGGGCAGCGCCGGTGGCTTGTTGAATGCCATCTTCGGCAGCTTGGTGATGACCCTGATCGCGACCTTGATCGGGACGCCGACCGGCATACTCGCTGGCACCTTTCTCGCTGAATACAGCCGGGGCGGCCGCTTTGGCGAAGTCGTGCGGTTCATCAACGACATCCTGCTGAGCGCCCCCTCGATCATCGTCGGGCTGTTCGTCTACGAATTGATGGTTGTACCGATGGGGCACTTCTCGGCGTGGGCCGGGGCTGTGGCCCTCGCCATCATCGTTGTCCCGGTGGTCGTGCGGACCACCGAAGACATGCTGAACCTGGTTCCCGACACGCTGCGCGAAGCTGCGTCTGCGCTGGGCTCGCCGAAATGGAAAGTGATCGTGATGGTCTCTTACCGCGCGGCGATCCAGGGAA
>JBARIB010000800.1:0-1959 GCA_049799535.1 Allostellaceae bacterium
GGCGGCGGCCAGCCGGGCGCGGCGTTGCGCTGCGCGCCGGGTGGCGCGAATGATTATGTCTATGTGATCATCCAGCCGCCATGCTGGGAACCGTTGATGAAGCTCTGCGGTCGCGAGGAGCTGATCACCGATCCAGGATACGCGACGCCGCAGGCGCGCTTGCCGAAGATCCCGGAATGCTTCTCGATCATCGAGAAGTGGACGATGACAAAGAGCAAATTCGAAGTCATGGCGGCGCTCAACGAGGTCGATGTGCCCTGCGGCCCGATCCTGTCGATGAAGGACATCTACGAAGATAAATCGCTTTACGAGCGCGGCATGCTCGTCGAAGTCGATCACCCAACCCGGGGCCGTTACGTCCAGGTCGGCTCGCCGATCAACCTCTCCGACTCGCCGATCGAGGTGAAGCGTTCGCCATTGCTCGGCGAGCACACCGACGAGCTCCTCGGCTGGCTCGGCTACGACAAAGACGAGATCGCGGTATTGCACACGGAGGGGGCAGTTTAGGCGGCTGATGCCACCGTCCCCGAGACACGACCGTCGCATTCACCCCGGCTCGGGACGCCGGCGCGGACCCGATCATCCGAAGGGACGGCAGGTCGATCCCGGGGCGCTCTCCGAGGTCCAGGCCCTGCTGGGCCGTCGCGAGCGCCGACGCGACCTGTTGATCGAGCACCTGCATCTGCTGCAGGACCATTTCGGCTGTCTCCATGCGCGCCATCTGACGGCGCTTGCCGAGGAGATGCGGCTCGCACTCGTCGAAGTCTATGAGGTCGCCTCGTTCTACGCCCATTTCGACATTGTCATGGATGACGAGGCGGCGCCGCCGCCGCTGACCGTACGGGTATGCGACAGTCTCAGCTGCGAGCTGGCGGGCGCCGTGCGATTGCTCGACGACCTGCGCCGCCAACTCGGCGACCGCGTCCGCGTCGTCCGCGCCCCCTGCATGGGCGGGTGCGATCGCACGCCGGTCGTCGCGGTCGGGCATGCCCTGCACGAGAACGCTACCGTCGACAGTGTTTCTGCCGCCGTTGCGGCCGGCGAGACACACCCGTCGATCCCGGAATTCATCGGTCTCGGCGCCTATCGCGAGGCCGGCGGATATCGCCTGCTGCGGGATTGCCTCGCCGGCGAGCGCAAGCCGGAGGAGTTGGTCGAGATTCTCGAGCATTCCGGACTGCGGGGGCTCGGCGGCGCCGGGTTTCCGGCTGGCCGGAAATGGCGTCTGGTGCTCCAGGAGCCGGCACCGCGGCTGCTCGCGGTCAATGGCGACGAAGGCGAGCCCGGCACCTTCAAGGACCGCTACTTTCTCGAAACCGACCCGCACCGTATTATCGAGGGGATCCTGATCGCGGCGTGGGTGATCGAGGCGGCCGAGGTTTACATCTATCTCCGCGATGAATACCCGCAGTGCCGCGCGATCCTCGAAAGCGAGATCGCCGCGGTCGAGGCCGCCGGGCTGTCGCGCCACGCGCGCATCCATCTCCGACGCGGCGCCGGCGCTTATATCTGCGGCGAAGAATCGGCGATGCTCGAGAGCATCGAGGGCAAACGCGGTCTGCCGCGGCAGCGCCCGCCGTTTCCGGCGCAAGTCGGGCTGTTTGGCCGGCCGACCCTGTGCAACAACATCGAAACGCTATACTGGGTGCGCGACATCGTCGAGAAGGGCGCCGAGTGGTTTACCGGTCATGGCCGCAACGGCCGCAAGGGGCTGCGGACCTTCTCGGTGTCAGGGCGGGTGCGTGATCCCGGTGTCAAGCTCGCCCCGGCCGGAATCACCGCGCGCCAATTGATCGACGAGTATTGCGGCGGCATGGCCGAGGGACATGAATTCACAGGCTATCTGCCGGGTGGCGCCTCGGGCGGCATATTGCCGGCAGCGATGGCCGACATTCCGCTCGATTTCGGCACGCTTGAACCGCATGGCTGCTTCACCGGCTCGGGCGCCGTGGTCATCCT
>JBARIB010000801.1:0-2247 GCA_049799535.1 Allostellaceae bacterium
GGCCGATGATCTCGGCGGGGAACCGATGCCCGGCGTAGCGGGCGCGAGCGCGTGTCGTCATCCCACCCGACTACTCACCCCGATGCGTCGGCGCAAGCTCGGCACGTTCCACCAAGTTGACGGTACCATCTGCAGAGCGCAAATCTAATCGGCGCGATCTTACAGGAAGCGTGTTTCGATCGTGCGGATTTATCCCGGGCGCGCCTGAGCGGGGCGAACCTCGTTTCGGCCAGTTTCGAGAACGCCTGCCTCGCCAAGGCCGAGATGGAGTTCGCATTGATGGCCAAGGCAGTGCTGCAAGGCGCCTGCCTTGGTGAAGCTGACATCAGCGGTGCTCAGCTCGATGCTGCCGTGCTCACCGGAGCCGATCTCCGTAAGGCGAACCTGCGCGGAGCCGGATTGCGCGATGCGCGGCTCGACGAGGCAGACCTCCGCGATGCTCGGCTCGGTAGCGCGTTCCTAGTCGGAGCGTCGCTGCGCGGTGCCGATTTGCGCGGCGCGTATCTGCGCTTGACAAAGCTCGACGACGCAGATCTGTCTGACGCCAATCTGGGAGGGGTCGAAGGCCTGACACAGGCTCAGCTCGATCGGGCGCGCTGCAACAGCGGAACAAAGCTCCCCGCGGGCTTAACAGGGGTGGAAGATGCCAAACGGTGAGCATGTCGCAATGCTTGCCCAGGGCGCCGCAGCGTGGAATGAGTGGCGGGCAAGTCGCGACGAGACACCGGACTTGTCTCGGGCCGGTCTGCGGGGCCTCGACCTGAGCGGGTTCGAACTTTCCCGGGCTGATCTTCGGGGCGCCGATCTCCGAGGGACGAACCTGAGCGGCGCGAACCTGTCGGGTGCCCACTTGGAGGCTGCAAACCTCTTCAAGGCGGTGCTCGATGGCGCCGACCTCGCCGAGGCTTTCTTGTTAGGAGCCCAATTCCTGTGCGCAGCTCACTGTTACCAAGAACTGGCAATCAGCCTTCCGCGATGACGCGCTGCCTGTGGCGCGGCTGTTCAAGACCGCAAACCGTCAGAATAAACCCCCTGGTGTGAGGATGAAGAAAGGGCCCGCAGGTCGCGATAACCGAGACCGTTCTCAGGATGGGCTGCTCGTCAGCTCGATAAACTCCAACACCGTGTTGTCGGGATCGTGGAATAGGCGCGCGGTCCGTTGAGCACGCCGTCTTGCCGACGCAGAACGCCCACTCCCGCTTATGGTAGGCGAGTTCATCATGGCGTCATGGGGAGACGATGGGACGATGCCACGCCGGTGTATGCTCTCGCGCCAAAACATCGGCGAATGGCAACGAAAAAAGCCGCCGCGATGCAGCTGTCGGCGTCGGTTGTGATGGGTGGGCGCGGCAAAAGCCAGGCGCAGGCCATGGCATAAGCGCGCGACTGCGAATCCAAAGCGGCCGCGGAGAGCGAAGAGCAGAACAGCCAAGCAGGATGCGAGCCGGATTACCTGCCGGCGAAAGGAATGTCAGATCGGGATCGCCAGCAACGTATCGATCTGACGGCTGTCAAGCACCACGGTCTTGCTTGCGAACTTCCAGCAGCCAGCGTCGCGTCTGACCCGATCGACATAACGGCCGGCGGCGAAAATCGTCATCTCGCCGTCTTGCATCGTGCGCACGACGAGGAAATTCGCCAGGAGGTCGAGATGTTCCGGTCCCTCCGCCGCATCGCCAACGATCTTGATTGACGAGACGAGATGGCGATAACGCTGCGGTTCGTAAACGTTGGCCTCACGCAACGCACTGACCCGATCCTTCAGCATGTTGCGCGAGGTCGCGTAGATCAGCCCCAAGGGTAGACCTGCATCGTAATTTTCGGCCGAGGTGATGCGGTAAAAGCAGTCCTCGGTGAAAAAATCGGGCCAGCGTTCGAGCTCGTCGGCGTCGAGACAATGGACGTAATCAGTAAAGAGCTGCTCCAACCCCCAGCGGCGCACGATTACGTCGAGGTCCATTCCTCTCAAAACCCCATCAACGGGCGGTACACATGCCAGAAGCCGCGAACAGAAGCCTCGGTCGTCCGGTTGGGCTCGGAGCTATGCTCGAAACCACCCATCTCGAGAACCGAACACTCCTCTTCGGAGCCATGGATCGCGCGTTGAATGAAGTTACCAACGGCACCGTCCTCCATCGAGACATAGCCGGCGGGCCCGACGAGATTGGCCTGCGCTAACCGGAGGGCAGTCATATCGGCTTCGTCCTCTTCGAACCCAATATAGGTCCATTGCAGCTCGGTCTTGTC
>JBARIB010000802.1:0-8087 GCA_049799535.1 Allostellaceae bacterium
ACCAGTAATATGAACGCGCTCAATGTGAGCGCGATGATGTGTTGGATTTGATGGGCGCTGGTGCGCCGCAGGATCGTCGGGCAACGCGCGCACTGCGCGGAAGTGCCCGTCGCCAAAGCGGGGACGGTTTGGAACAGCCCGCACCCCGGGCACTCGCGCAGCTGGGGCGCCGTCGTGGACCGCTTCGTCGCGGACCGCATTACCGGCCCATCACCAGCATCGAGCCGAGGCCGTCGGCGAGCTGCCCGACCGCCGTGCTGATCGCGTTGACCTCGCCCTGGACACCTGCTGCCGGCGGCGTCACGACAAAGCGGAAATTGCGCAATACCGGCGCTTGCCGCCCCTTGAAGCTGACGCTGGCCTGGGCCTGCAGCACGAGGTTGCCCGACGTATCTTCGTCGAGCCGCTGCATATTGAGCTCGATCGTCGCATCGGGCGAGGCAGTGACGGCGCCGCTCTCGCCGATCACAGTGCTTTGCGGCAGGCGCTGGCTCAACTCCTCTATCAGCACCCGGCTCAGCATCGCGCCCAGCGGCTCGCCCCACCAGTCGTTCGACATCACATCGAGCCGATAGTTCTCCGACGAGCGGACAATCTGCGAGCGCTCCAAATACCGCGCCATCGAGATTTGCTGCAATGCGACCACCTTGGGTCCGCCGGTCTGCACCGCACCCGGAACCGGCGCGATCGTGTAGAGCTGCGGGCTGGGGGAAGAGCAGGCGGTCATCGCCGCCACCATCACCAAAGCGGCGAGCCTCACCACAGTCATTCCAGCGGCCCCTCGGGCCGGCCCTTGATCAGTGCTTCGGGGTGGCGCGCCAATAGGTCGGCGAGCGCGCGGATCGCGCGAACCGCGTCATTGGCCTGCACCATCAGCCGATCGAGATCGCGATTGAACTTGGTGTTGTCGCCGTATCCTGTATCCAGCGACAGCACCAGCTTGTTGGCGTTCGCCAATGTCTTCTGCAGCCCGGCTGCGACTTCGGGCAGCTGCTTCGCCGCTGGGCTGAGACCGCTGTTGAGGTTCTGCACCATGCTCTGCGCCGACGCGATCATCGCGGTGAGCTCGGTCAAGGCCTTTTTCATTTGCGGGCCTTGTGCCATGTCGTTGACCGATTTCAAGATGCCCTGGAGGTTCTTGCCAATCTGGTCGAACGGCATCGTGTTCACTTTGTTGAGGAGCTCGGTCGCGGAGGCTGTGAGACCGGTGAAGCCGCCGCCTTCGGTCGCCGGCACCACGTAATCCGGACCGTCCATCGAGACCTCGGCCGGCGGCGCGTCGGTGACGAACTCAAGCGCGATATTCTGCTGACCGGTGATTAGGCTGGCACTCTGCAGGCTGGCGCGCAGCCCTTTCTTCAGCAATGCCTCCACCCCCTCGGCCTCGGTCTTGAACACTTGCTTGCCGATGCCGATGACCCGTTCCGGTTCGACCTCGTAGCGCACCGGCGCCACGATGGCGTCCTTGGCGGCGTCGTAGCTGAGCCGGACATCGGTGACTTCGCCGACCTTGAGGCCGTGCATCGTGACGGCGGCGCCGGGCGCCAGCCCGCTGACCGAACCGGAGAAATACGAGATCGCCGAAACCTTCCGCGTATAGGAGGCGGCGTTTGCCGTCTCCCGGTCTGCGAAGAGCGGAAAGACATGGTTTTCGGGTGTCTCCGCCGTATGGATATCCGCCACCGCCGTCTCGAACGCGACGCCGCCGAGCAGCAGCGCCTTTAATGACTCCATCTGCACCTCGACGCCGGTTCCGCCGAGCTTGATCGAGACCCCCGAGGCATTCCAAAACCGCGTCTCGTCATGCACGTAGCTGTCGTAAGGCGCCCGCACAAAGGCGTGGATCGTCACGTATTCCGCCATGTCGGCGATGTCCCAGCCGAGCACCTCGCCGACATTGAGGTCGCGGAAGAAGATCGGCGAGCCGACTGATACCGCCCCGATCCGCTTGGATTTCAGCAAGAAAGTGCGGCCCGGGACATACGTTCCGAGGACCGGGGGATCCTCGCGCCCGACGAACTCCCGTTCGCTCTTGCCCGCCTTCTCAGCAGGCAACATGCCGACGTAGGACCCCGAAAGCAGGGTCTCGATGCCGGAGATGTTGCCGGCGAAGAGCCGCGGCTTGACGACCCAGAAGAGCGTCCCCTCCGTCAGCAGCGGGCCGGCCTCGTGCGTCGTTGCGATCGTGACGATGACATGCGTCTTGTCAGGAGCCAGGTCCAAGCTCTTGACCGTGCCGAAGACGATGTCCTTGTATTTCAGCTGCGACTGGCCGGCCTGCAGCCCTTCCCCACTCTCGAATGAGACTTTGATCGTCGGCCCTTCCTTCGAGAGCGTGTCCCAGGCCAGCCACCCGCCGATCGCGACGGCGGCGAGCGGAACAATCCAGATGATCGACAGCCGACGCGAACGACGCGTCGCGGCAAGCGGCAGGGTCCGCTGCTCCGCGATATTGCTCATGGCCAGTCTCCCTATGGGCCGGAAGGGCCGGTCCGGTCCGGATCCGGAGTGTCGCGTCGGATAAATTCCAGGTCAACCCGAGCCGCTGCTAGACAGCGCGAAATTTAGCCGCGGTTCCGCATGCTCCACTATGCACTTTTGGCAAAACTTTGAGATCTGTAGCCAACTTCTTAGTTGAATGATAAAGGATCTTATTACGCAGCAAGATCCTCTACCAGTTTGGTTCTCAACAGAACTCGTGCCGGGTCAAAGATGCCGAACATTGGGGAAGCGGACATAGCGCCATGGGGAGCCAGCTGGGCCTGGGGTCTGCCACTGATTCTGCTAACCGTAGTCATTCATGTATTTGGCCTCGCTATCATCAATGACGGAGTTATCCAGGCTTTGAGGCGCACGGCCAAGCGCCGCAGCTTCACATTTCTGTTTGCCATCGTAATGGCCGTCGCTGTTTTGCTGGCGACGGCGCTCCACGCAATAGAGGCCGCGGCGTGGGCAGGGGCTTTCCGGTTTCTCGGCGCCGTGCCCAACGCTAAGTCGGCGATGCTTTACTCCTTAAATGCGATGACGACTTACGGCCACGAGAGTGTGTCCCTCCAGCAGCACTGGCAAATGATGGGCGCTCTGGAGGCGCTGAACGGGATGTTGCTGTTCGGGCTCACGACGGCATTTCTGTTCGCGATGATCCAGGAGGTCTGGCAGAGTCATCGCCGCCATTGACCCGTGCATTCCCCGGATCTCCCAGGCATGAGCATCGATCGCGAAACATTGCAAGTCGCACCGTCGCTGGAGCTTGCGGTCACCTGCAATCTCCTGGTCCGCGCCGGTATTGAACGGATCTGGGAAAACGTATTCGACTGGGAGCATCTGCCGGTCCTGCACGAAATCTATTTCAATACGGTCGAGCTGCTCGAGATCGGCGACTGGGGCTGGCGAGTCGCATTGACGAAAAGGCCCGGCACCCCGGACCGGCGAATGCTTCTCGAATTGCGGGCCGACCGGCCCAATGGCCGGTACCGGGTTGAGACCCTCGCGGGCGATGGCGCCGGCAGTGAAATTTGGACCTTGATGCAGCCGATCGGACCGCACCAGACGGCTGTCGAGGTGCGGTATTACCTGCCGGAGCAGCGTCCCGAGAGGCTGAAAGTCCTAGCCGAGAAATACCGGTCGAGCTGTGAGCGGCTGTGGGACCAGGACGAGGCGATGATGATGCGGCGCGAAGCGATGATCGCGCGCGCTGCTGACCGGGGCCGGAGTTCCGAGGCGCCTCTGTCCCTCGGCCCGTCAGCCGAGCTGCGGCCGCGGCTGCCGCTCTCGATCGAGTTCGACGGCGAGCCGTTCCGCATCCTCGCGTGCGAAGACGGGACGCTGATCGCTCATGCCACGATTTGCCCGCACTGGCTCGGGCCGCTCGACGAAGCTATGCCGGAGAACGGTATCCTGCGCTGCCCCTGGCACGGCTACCGCTTCGACATGCGGACCGGCCACAGCGCCGACGGGCGCGGCTATCGCCTGGCGCCGGCGCCGCGCGTCGCGGTCGACCCGGTTACCGGCGAGGCGAGCCTCGTCCGCTGCTCCCGGCCGAGATCCGGCAGCAATACGGTCAATAAGCCGAGCAGCGGCAGGAAGGCGCAGACCCGATAAACAAAGTCGATACTCGTCGCGTCGGCCAAGCGTCCGAGCGCCACCGCCCCGATGCCCGCCATGCCGAAAGACAAGCCGAAGAACAGCCCGGCGACGGTACCGACCTTGCCGGGCACTAGCTCCAGCGCATAGACGATGATTGCCGAGGAGGCCGAGGCCAACACGAGGCCGATTATGACGGTCAAAATGCCGGTCCAGAACAGATCGACATAGGGCAATATCAGGGTGAATGGCAGGACGCCGATGATCGAGATCCACAGCACGCGCTTGCGGCCGATCCGGTCGCCGACCGGGCCGCCGATCAAGGTCCCTGCCGCGACCGCCGCCAGGAACGCGAACAGGTATATTTGCGCGGTCTCGACGGAGACCTGGAACCGGCTGATTAAATAGAAGGTGTAGAAGCTGTTGAGGCTCGACGTATAGAAGGATTTGGAGAAGACCAGCGCCAAGAGGATCGCCACCGACCAAGCGACCTTGCGGCGTGGCAAGTGGCTGCGCTCGGCCGATCGGCGGGCGCCAGGCCGCGCCGGGCCGGCATGCTCTCTGCGGTACCAGTTGCCGACGCCGAAGAGGACGGTCATCGCCAACAGCGCCGCGCAAGAGAACCAGGCAATGCTCGACTGGCCCCTCGGGATCACGATAAAGGCGGCGAGGATCGGCCCGAGCGACGAGCCGATATTGCCGCCGACCTGGAACAACGACTGAGCCAGTCCATGCCGTCCGCCCGAGGCCAGACGCGCGACGCGCGAGGCTTCGGGGTGAAAGACCGCGGAGCCGACGCCGACCAATGCCGCCGCCGATATGAGGACCGGATAACTGCCGGCGCTCGCCAACAGCAACAGACCGACCAGGGTCGCCCCCATCCCGACGGACAGGGAATAGGGTTGCGGCCGGTGGTCCGAGAACAGCCCGACCGCCGGCTGCAGCAGCGAGGAGGTCACTTGCGTCACCAGGCTGATGAGCCCGATCTGCGCAAAGCTGAGGCCGTATTCGCTCTTCCACATCGGGTAGAGCGCCGGCACCAGCGACTGCATCATGTCGTTCAAGAAATGCGAAAAGCTCAGCGCCATGATGACCGAAAAGGCCGCGCCTTCGGCGATGTGGCGGGTTTTAACCCTAGGGGCCGAACTCGCTTGCGCAGATACTTGGGTGCTCATCATTCGCTTCGGCGAAAATCTATTCCGTGGCTACATTCGCAAACCGCTCGCACTATGCCGCAACTACACGCGAACGCACTGCGCTTTTGCGAGATGGCAGCCATAATCCCGAGCCTCCCAGAGCAAGCAAAGCACCTGGGGCGCAGATATCGCTGTTGTTGCAGCGAAAAAACAGCAGAGGGAGAACCTTGGCCGCAAATAAGCCGATAATAGGCTGAGCAATGCGGGCGCTTCTAACACTTGCTGCCTATCTCACGCCGTTCCTCCTCATCGGGGTAGCAGCGAAGAACTGGATGAAGCGAAAAGGCGTCGACCTGACTGACGTGCACGCGGAAGGCGACCCGCACCGCAAAAGACGGCCCCGCTTCCTCCTGGGCATTTGGCGCGACGAAGGCCGCGAATAAGCGAGTCCGCATACATTCCTTGATTCAAACCAAGCCCAAACCTTGATTTACACCAAACCCAGAGCGGGCTTGCGGAGCGATTCGGCCCGCCCTAACCTGCCGCTCGATTTTGCGGACAACGGAGAGCCGGGATGATCAAGCTCACGGGCATCGGACATGTCAATTTGCGGGTCGCCGACCAGGAAGCCTCGAAGCGCTTCTATCGCGACGTGCTCGGCTTTCGCATCGCCGAGGAAGACCCCGAGCACGGCGGCGTGTTCATGACGTTGGGCGAGAATTTTCACACCCTCGACATCGGCCAGCATCCGTCCCCGAATGATGCGCCGCGCCCGCAACGGGGGCAAATCGGGCTCGCCCACATCGCCTTCCAGGTCGGCAATTACGCGGCTCTGCGGGAAGCCTATGCCCACCTATTGCAAAACGGCATCGAGATCATGCGCGCCGCCAATCACGTCAACCAGCGCAGCATTTATTTCTCCGATCCCGACGGCAACACGCTCGAGATCTATTACGAATTGCCCGACGCATTGGAGCTGTTCCCGAACGGCCGCAGCGACGAAGACGAGGCGCTCCCCGTCAGCCGCGCTGGCGAGCCGCTGCCGCAATGGCTGCTCGAAGATTGGCCCGGACCCGCGATGCAGGCAAAGATCGAGCGCCTGCGACGGGAGAAGGGACCCACTGCCGCCTGAGTGTGGTTTGGGACAGACGCAGCAGCGATTTAGAAGAGACTGATGTCAATGTCGGGCTTCTATTAAGCATGATGTCGGGTTTCTATTAAGGAAAAAGAAGGTTAATTTTCTACGCCTAGGGCCTTAAGTAAGGTTCTACTGAATTCGGTCCTTCCGATTCCGAGAATTTCTGTTAAATTCTTCCCGTCCTGGGGACGCCGTTGCGCAAACCGGTTTCCACGGGGGTCAAAAAGGGAGCGGCTGGCGATCACGCAGTCGCTCCTATTTCACAGGACGGGAGAAAAAATGAAAATCCAGCATTGGCTCATTTCGGGCTCGCTCAGCCTCGGGATCGCTATAGCTGCATGTCCGGCTTTTGCGGATGATGCTCGATCCGCTTGTTCCCGGCTACCGGGCCAGTCCGCCCTGCAGAACGCGCTGGATGGCGCGGTTGGAGCACAGGGCAATGGCGGGCTCGGCTTCAATATGTGGGGGACGATCGTCGCCGTCGACGGGACCGTTTGCGCTGTCGCTTTTTCCGGCAAACAGTACACGGATCAATGGCTGGCCAGCCGAATCATCTCTGCACAAAAGGCCAATACCGCGAACGGTTTGAGCCTTGGAGAGGGTTCGCACATACCAGGCGGAAGTTTGTTTCCCAATGGCTTGGCGCTGTCCACAGCCAATCTGTACTCGGCTGTGCAACCGGGTGGCAGCCTCTACGGCCTGCAACACAGCAACCCGGTCGACCCAGCTATCGCTTACTTTGGAAATGCGATGTTGTTCGGCACCGCAAACGATCCGCTGGTCGGCAACCGTGTCGGCGGGATAAACGTCTTCGGCGGTGGGCTCGTGCTGATGAAGGTGGGCGGCATACGGGTTGGCGGCGTCGGGGTGAGCGGCGATCAGTCGTGCACCGATCACATGGTTGCCTGGCGAGTTCGCAATGCCCTCGGCCTCGACCATTTCGGGCCGAAAGCCTCGGCGGTCGGCGGGGTATCCGGGGATCCGGCACACCCCGACAACATCATCTTCGACATCAACCCTACCCCCAACGGGGGCGAGCTAAATCCGGTTGGAACGTTGAGCCAGAGCACCAGCGGTTTCGGGCACCCGACCTGCCTAAACAATCCCGATCCCTCCACTCTGCCAGCGGTCCAATATCCCTGAGCAGCTGAACGCCAACGAGAAACGGCGCCTCCGCTTCCCGTCGGCTCAGCCCAGCACGATGTCGAACCTGCCGGCGAGGGCATCAGCTTCAGCGGCAGGACGGAGCGGCACGATCAGGCGGGCGCGGGCAGCCGGATCGCGCACGCCCATCAGCACCCCGTCACGCTCGTTGAGCGGCTCTCCGGCGACATACATCTGCGTCGTGAAACGCGGCAACCCGGCGCCCGACACGGCGAAATGGATGTGCGCCGTCCGGCCGGAATAGGGCACCGGCCGGATCGTGCGAAAACGGTAGCCGCCCTCTGCATCGGTCAGCGTCTGGCCGTAGCCCTGGAAATTGTCGTCGAGCGGCCGGGCAGCGCCATTGTCGTGCACGAAGTGGTATCGGCCGTTGGTGTCGCACTGCCAGATTTCGATGCGGGCGCCGGAAATCGCCCGCCCTGTCAGGTCGAGAACCCGTCCCGTTACATAAGTGACGGTTCCCTTAGCCGTGCCGCTGCGCCCGGCGATTTGGACCAGGTCGTTGTCGCAATCCGCCGGAAATTCGAGCGGGTAAAAGGGACCCGCGGTTTGCCGCGGCGTCGGCT
>JBARIB010000803.1:0-1646 GCA_049799535.1 Allostellaceae bacterium
GCGAAACCCGATGCGCCAAAGCCCGTCCCCAAGCCCGCGCCCAAGCCGACGCCTGCCGCCCATCGAGTACCGAAACCGGTCGAAGACCTGGGAAATCTGGCGCCTCGACGCGCACGGTTCCCCGGCCCCGCGGCCACGCGCGACGAGTATCTCGCCTACATGCATTCGCTGATCCGGCAGCACTATAACCTGCTCTCCACTTCGGCGCTCGGCGGCCGGCGCGGCATGGTGGTCGTCGAGTTCGTCCTCCTCGACGACGGCAAGATCGCGCTGCTCAAGATACGGCGCAGCTCCGGGTACCCGGACATTGATAACCGGGTAGCCGAAATGGTCGCCGCGGTCGGCCATTTCCCACCGCTGCCGCAGTGGTTTCAGGGCCTCGCGATGCCCTTCGAGTTCGGCTTCCCGTTCCCGGAAGCCTTGCGGGAGTAAGTTGATGCCATCGGCATTGGAGCTGATCGACACCATCGTCGTCGTCATTCTCGAAAATCGATCATTCGACCACATGCTCGGCTACCTTAACCTACCGGGTCCCGCGCGCCTGCCGCTGGAAGGCCTGCAATCGGACCCACAGTGGCTGCAGCAGCATGCCAACAGCGGCGTCGAGCCGTTCGAGTTCTCGGTACAACAGATCGACGATCCGCCGCACGAGCACGCGACAATCGAGATCCAGATCGGTTCGCCGCGAACACTCGGCGGACCCTATCCGATGAACGGCTTTATCGAGAGCTATCTGATGCGCCAGCCCCCACCGGCGGACAAGACGCTGGTGATGGGCTACTACGCGGCACCGGAAGTGAGGGCATTCGATTTCTTTGCGCGGAATTACACAATCTGCGACCACTGGTTTTCGTCGCTGCCGACCGGTACCCAGGCCAACCGTCTGATGGCCATGAGCGGGACCACGAGCCTTATCGACAACGCCCCGCTGTTCTTACCCGACCAGCCTCTCGTCTATGACTGGCTGACCGAGCGCAATGTGTCCTGGTGCGTCTACCAGAGCGGCGATTTCCTTCCGTTCTTTGCGCTGATGAAGCGCTGGCAAAACGAGATTGCGACCTCACTGGCGCTCGACGCGCTGGTGCCGCACGCACACCCGCGGTTCCGCCGCTATCGCAACTTCCTGCGCGACTGGACGACCGAGCAGAACATGCCCTCGGTAATTTTCATCGAACCCGAATATACCGACGGCCCTCATACCGCCCCAAACGACGATCACCCTCCCACAGGGATCGCCCGGGGACAGGCGTTTGTGGCCGACATCTACGCCGCCCTGATCTCAAACCGGGCGCGTTGGGCTCGCACCTTGCTGCTGGTCACTTATGATGAGCACGGCGGCTTTTACGACCACGTGTCGCCCTTGAACATCCCAACCCCGATAGCCGGTCACGGGCCGACGCCGGTTTTTCTTAGCACCGGAGTTCGCGTTCCCGGTTTCGTGATCTCGCCGCTGGTGGATCCCGCCACGGTCTATTCGAAGCCACTGGATCACACATCCGTCCTGCAGCTTCTCGCGGAGAAATACGGCGGCGGTTTATATTCGCCGGAGGTGTATGACCGGCAGCCCTCCCTGTCGCGGCTGTCCGATGCGATCACCCGCACGGCGCCGCGGACCGACGTGCCCGAGCCCCCGGCCGTGCAAACCG
>JBARIB010000804.1:0-1693 GCA_049799535.1 Allostellaceae bacterium
GCAACCGGCCAGCTCGACTGGCTCAACTCGATAACGGCAATGATCGTGCTATCTTGGTCCAAGGCGACGAGGGACCTGCTCAAGTCGTTCGGCTGGGGCATCGCGGCACTCCATCGGTTAGATGCAGCGACGAAGTTGCCATTCCCTCGCCGCCCGCCCCATAGCATCTCTCGGTCCCGGTAGAAGCTTCGAGAGCGCAATCTCCACAGCAGGGTCGCCCCCGGGAAGTTTTCCCTTGATCGCTCGCCCAACAGGCCTTCTTGAGATTGACCCGACGGCGGTTGAGCCGAGCCCGGTGCCGGCGCATTTGGCGGATTTGTCGAAGCGGCAGCACGGCTCCCGAACAGATTTCCCAGTCCCCCTGTCGCACGGGTGGCAAGACGCGCGGTCGCCGCGATCATAACGGTTTGGCGAGGTTGCCTCCCGGTACTGCGGACCCCAGGACATCGTCGAGCAATCCGATGACGCTCCTCCTCTTTCAAGTCGCCCTGCGACCGGACACGGCGTGGTAGATCCACAAGACGATGATCGCCCCGACGATTGCGACGATCATGCTGTAGAGATTGAAGCCGGTGATCCCGCTCCCGCCGAGCGCGCTGAAGATGAAGCCGCCGACAATGGCCCCGACAATGCCGAGGACGATATCGAGCAAAAGGCCCGCACCGGTTTTGTTGACAATTTTGCTGGCGATAAAGCCCGCGATCAAGCCCAGGATGATCCACCCGATGATCGACATCACACACCCCTTTTTTGCCTGGAGACGTGCCCGGTTTAACGGCGGTTTATATCATCGTTCGAACTTGGGTGTCAGACCAAGCGTCCTCATTTAAGCAAAGCGACAGGAGGCTGGTAAGCAAAGCGACAGGAGGCTGGCTTTGTCGACCGACAAACAGGCTCTATTCAGACCGCCCAGCGTTTGGGTCGGCTCATCACCTGGCTCCATCCAAGACGGCGTGACTTGCTATTCGCCGCGATCCTTGCCTGGCACCTCGCCCACTGCCGCGCAGCAACCAACAACGAGCAAACGGCTCGGTTGGCTCGCGCGCGACCAAGTGACGAGTAGTTCCCAGATTTTTATTGAGACGCTCGGGCGGTTCGGCTGGGCCGAGGGCAAGAACCTTATCATTGACCGCAGGTTCGGTAACAACAGCGCGAGCTACGCCCGCGCTGCCGCAGAACTCGTCGCGCTGAGGCCTGATGCGCTTTTCGGTGTCGGCGCGCCGGACGTCGAGGCATTGCGCGCGGCCACCCCGATCATACCGATCGTCTTTGCTACCGTTAGCGACCCCGTTGCGCTTGGCAGCTCGCGGTTGCACTCATCAGGTGATAAAGATCGCAATTGAGGAGAGCGGGTTTGGAGGAAGTTAATATTGACAACCTGATTGCTGTGGCCGTCGCGATGGCGATTGCAGCCGGGATCCCTGCGCTGCTCCCGCGCGTGCCGCTGCCCGATGTGGTGCTAGAGATCGTGATCGGCGCCTCAACATCTTTTGGCTGTGACACAGACTCGGTGCTGGAGGAAGGCGGATTCGAACTTGTGGTCCCCCCCTGAGCGAGCCAGCCCTACCGAATTCGCCTTTTGTTTTCCCGCCGGCTGCGCCGCCTGCGAGCGGCCTGGTCGCCGATAACGACGACTTCGAATTCCCGGTACGCCGAGGTAATCTCGTCGTGCTCGTCGAGCCATGTGCACGTC
>JBARIB010000805.1:0-1805 GCA_049799535.1 Allostellaceae bacterium
CGGGGCGGCGGCATGGCCGCTCGCCGGGCACGCACAGCAGCCCGAGCGAATTCGCCGCGTTGGCGTGTTGATGGGTTTCCCCGAGAACCACCCGCTCACCCACGCATTTGTGACGGCCGTTGCGCAGTCCCTGGCGCGTTTCGGGTGGGTCGAGGGCAAGAATATCCGGATCGACTACCGCTTCGCCGCGGGCGATCCAGCTCTCTTCAAAGCCTACGCAGCAGAACTGGTCGGCCTGGCGCCGGATGCTATTCTTGCCAGTCCCGGGCCGGCGGTAGCGGCGCTGCAGGAGCAGACCCACACGATACCGATCGTCTTTGTACTTGTGCCCGATCCTGTCGGGCTAGGTTTTGTTCAGAGCCTCGCACGGCCCGGCGGCAATATTACGGGCTTTAGCTCCTATGACGCACCGATAATGGGAAAATGGCTGCAATTGCTCAAGGAGGTCGCGCCAAGCATCACACACGTTACCGTCATCTTCAACCCGGACACCGCTTTCGCTCCACCGTCGAACCGTGAAATCGAGGCCACCGCGCCGTCCTTCGGGATGACGGTGACGCTGGCTCCGGTTCACGACGACGCGGAGATCGAAGAAGCCATCGCCGCTCAGGCGCACGAGCCGGGAGGCGGCCTGATCAGTTTGCCGGATAGCTTTAACACCACACATCGCGATGTGATCATCGCAGCAGCGATGCGTCACCATTTGCCCCTGATCGGCACGAGAGAGTTTCCTAGAGCTGGCGGCCTGATGTCCTATTGGTTCGACGGGGTCGATCTGTACGCGCAGGCGGCGTCCTACATCGATCGCATCCTCACGGGCGCCACTCCGGCCGACCTCCCCGTTCAATACCCGACCAAGTACTCACTGATCATCAACCTCAAGACCGCGAAGGCGCTCGGCCTCACCATTCCACCAAGTGTTCTCGAGTTGGCCGACGAGGTGATCGAGTGAGGCGGCGCGAGTTCGTCACCGCGCTTGGCGCGGCGGCGGCATGGCCGCTCGCCGGGCATGCACAGGAGCCCGAGCACACGCGCCGCATTGGTGTGTTGATCGCTTTCCCTCAGAACGATCCGCACACTCGGGCATTAGTGACCGCCTTTGCGCAGGCGCTTGCGCGTTTGGGGTGGATCGAGGGCAAAAATATCCGGATCGACTACCGCTTCGCCGCGGGCGACCCAGCCCTCTTCAAAACCTATGCGGCAGAACTTGTCGGCCTGTCGCCGGACGCAATTCTCGCAACCACCCCGCCGGCGGTCGCGGCGCTGCGGGAGCAGACGCGCACAATACCGATAGTTTTCTTATTGGGCGATCCCGTCGAGCTGGGCTTTGTTCAGAGCCTCGCGCGGCCCGGCGGCAACATCACGGGATTCAGCGCCTATGACGCGCCGATGATGGGAAAATGGCTTCAATTGCTCAAGGAGGTCGCGCCGGGCGTCACGCGGGTCTCCGTCATGTTCAACCCGGAGACCGCGCCTCACGCTCCACTGTTCAACCGCGCGATCCAGGCCGCCGCCCCGTCCTTCGGGATAACGGTGACGCTTGCTCCGGTTCATGACGACGCGGCGATCGAAGAAACCATCGCCACCCTTGCGCGCGAACCGGGAGGCGGCCTGATCCCTTTGCCGGACAGTTTTAACACTGCGCATGGCGATGTGATCATTGCCGCAGCAATCCGCCACCGGTTGCCCCTGATGGGCTTGGGCGCTCCATGGACCAGGGCCGGCGCCCTGATGTCCTACTCGTTCGATACCGTCGACTTGTTCGCTCAGGCGGCATCCTATATCGACCGCATCCTCAACGGCGC
>JBARIB010000806.1:0-15102 GCA_049799535.1 Allostellaceae bacterium
GGGTTGGCGGGGCCCCGGATGGGGCTGGCGAGGCGGCTGGGGCTGGCCGGCTGCCTGGTGGGGCTGGGGTTGGCCGGCAGCGTCGTGGGGCTGGGGTCCCGGCTGGGGCTGGGCTCCCGGCTGGGTCTGGGTCCCGGGTTGGGGCTGGGTTTGGCGCTAAGACGCAATAGGTTCCGCAACAGCATGGGGTAAAAGCAAATGGCCGATCTCGTAGAAATCGCGTTTCCGTCCGAAGAGAAAGCCGAGCAAGTTCGCCAGAAACTGCTCGATATGCAGAAGGAGTACTTGATCGAGCTGGGCGACGCGGTCATCGCGGTAAAGCAGCCGAATGGTCATGTCAAGCTCAACCAGCTTTTCAATCCGACCGCCTCCGGAGCTGCCTCCGGAACAATGTGGGGCGCGCTGATCGGCATGCTATTCTTGATGCCGTTGGCCGGCGCTGCCATAGGCGCCGCGTCGGGCGCCCTCGGCGGCGCGCTCACCGATGTCGGCATCAATGACCGTTTTATGAAGGATGCGGCCCAACACTTGCAATCCGGCAATGCCGCGCTCTTCTTGCTGATCCGCAAGATGACGGCCGACAAGGTCCTCGCGGCCTTGCAGGGCGAGGGCGGCACGGTAATCCGCACCTCCTTTGATGAGAGCAAGGAGGGGGCTCTTCGCACCGCGCTCGCCGGGGCCACTCCGCCCGCTGCACCACCGCCAGGTTAAACAACCCGCGACCGGCTGGCCTTTTGTCACCCGGGTCCAAAAGGCAGTCCGAGTATTTCCCAGCCCAGGAACAAGACGATCCACACGATCGAGATCGCAATCCCATAAGGCAGCATCATCGCCACGACGGTCCCGACACCCGCGTCCTTCTGGTAGCGCTGCGCAAACACAACGATCAGCGCAAAATAGGGCATCAGCGGAGAAACCCCGTTGGGCGGCGAGTCGCCCACCCGGTACGCCGCCAGCACAACTTCGGGCGCGATCCCCAGTTTCATGAACAGCGGCACGAATATCGGCGCGAATATCGCCCATTTCGGGATGGCGCCAACAATCAAGACCCCGACAGCGCCGGTAATCGTGATAAACCCCAACAATAGCGGGATCGTACCCAGATTCGCATGTTCGAGCGCATCGCCCAAATCGACGGCCACTATCGTCGCGATGTTGCTGTAGTTGAAATAGGCAAGAAATTGACTGATGACCAACAGTAGAAAAATAAGACCACTGAGCCCGGCAAAGGTCTTGGTGACGGCGTTGATGCCGTCTACCATACTGGTTATCGTCTTGGCGCCAACGCCATAACCGATCCCGACCGCCAAAAACACCAGCATGATCAGTACGATCAAGCTGTTCATAAACGGCGTGTTGCCGATGATCGAGCCGGTCTGCGGATCCCGCAGCGGGGCTGCCGCCGGAAACGTCATCAGCGCGATGACAACGACGCTTGCCAGCAGCGCATAGAGCGCGAACCTTAGCCCTCTTGCCTCCTCCGGAGACACCTCGTCACTGCTTTCGGCGGCGACCTCTCCTCGATATTCGCCGAGCCGCGGCTCGACGACGCGCTCTGTGACCAAGGTGCACACGACGATCAGCACCAGGCTCGAAGCGACCGCGAAATAAAAATTCGCCGTCAAGGCGATCGAGTGGGTCGGATTGAGCAGGTGGATCGCGTCGTTGGTGATTTCCGTCAGGATGCCGTCGATCGGCGTGATCAGGAAATTGACGCCGAAGACGCCGGCAACTCCGGCAAATGCTGCAGCCAGCCCGGCCAGCGGATGTCGGCCGAGGCTCAGGAAGGCGGCGGCGCCGAGCGGGATCAGGACCAGGTAGCCGGCATCGGAGGCGACGCTTGAAACGACCCCCAGCGTCACCAAAATCCAGGTGACCGCCTTGCGCGGCGTGACTTGCACGATCTTTTTGATGAGCGCGGTCATCAGACCCGCCTGTTCCGCCAGACCGACGCCGACCATCACCACGAAAATGATCGCGACCGGACCGAAATTTGCGAAATTCCGCACCATCGAGGTCAGCATGAAGCGGATACCGTCGGCGCTCAGCAGGCTGTTTACCGTCGCAGTCGCCGCTTCGACCTTGTGAGTTTCCGGATTGACAACTTCATAGCTGACGGTCGTTCCCAACAAATAGAGCAGATGCGACAGTAAAATGACGAGAGCAGCCAAAATAAAGAAAATCACAGCCGGGTGGGGAACCTTGTTGCCCACCCGCTCGATGCCGTCGAGTAGTTTCTGCAGAAACGTCTTTGGCGGCGCGGTCTCGACGATGGAGATGATGCGCCTCTGCTCACTCATGGCGGCAGTCCTCCCAACGAATTCCGGAGCGGCCGAAGCAATTCGCTACGCCTACGCTGTGTGAGCATAATGGTCGGCCAGGACCTGCGCGATGACGACCGAGACGCGCTTGCCAGTGGGAATGTGCAGGAATTCGTTGGGGCCATGCGCGTTCGAGTGCGGCCCGAGCACGCCGGTAACGACGAACTGCGCTTGCGGAAACTTCTTCCCGAGCATGGCCATGAACGGGATCGTGCCGCCTTCGCCCATATAGGCCGGCGGCGCGCCGAAAGTAGTCTCGGAAGCGCGTGCCAGCGACTGCTCGAGCCATGGTGACAAGGCGGGGGCGTGCCATCCGGTGGCATTCGACTCCGGCTCGTAGGCGACCCGCGCCCTATAGGGCGGGTCCTTCTCCAGCAGTGTGCGAACCATATCGCCTGCTGTGGCCGCATCCAGGGTTGGCGGCAATCGTAGGCTGAGCTTTGCGACCGTCGAGGGCAGCAGCACATTGCCGGCATCGGTCGGGGCGGGCAGCCCGTCGATGCCGGTCACCGCCAATTGCGGCCTCCAGGTGCGATTGAGCACCAGCTCTGTCAGATCGTCACTCATCGGCGACATGCCAGCCTTCAATGGGAACTTGGTATAGACGGCGGCTCCCAGCGCCGCGGCGGCGCGCCGGGCTTGCGCCATCCGCTCGGAAGGCACCTGGACGTAGAGTTCGGCCGGGCGAATGGCCCCGGTTTCCTCGTCTTCGAGGCGCGACAAGAGGCGGCGCAGGATCCGAAAGCTGGAAGGAACGATGCCGGAGGCATCGCCCGAATGGACACCCTCGTCGAGCACCTCGACGGTCAATGTGCCCGACGCCATGCCGCGCAAGGAGGTGGTCATCCAGAGTTGATCGTAATTGCCGCATCCGGAATCGAGGCAGACCACGAGCGACGGGCTGCCGATTTTTTTCTCTAGATGATCGACGTAATGGGGCAGGTCATAGCTCCCGGATTCTTCGCACGCCTCGATCAGGACGACCGCGCGCGCGTGTGCCACCTCTTGCTCCTTCAGCGCCATCAACGCGCTCAATGCGCCGAACATCGCATAGCCGTCGTCGGCACCGCCGCGGCCGTAAAGTTTGTCGCCTTCGAGTCTTGGAATCCACGGGCCAAAGCCTTCGGTCCAGCCGATCATCTCCGGCTGCTTGTCGAGATGGCCATAGAGCAGCACAGTGTCCTGACCCTCGCCGGGGACGTCGATGAGGATGACGGGGGTGCGCCCGGGCAGCCTGACGACCTCGAGGGTGGCGCCCGGAAGAGAAGGGAGCTTCGCCCGCGCCCAGCGCTCGAACAGCGCGACGGCGTCATCCATATAGCCGTGCGCCGCCCAGTCCGGGTCGAAGGACGGCGACTTGTTGGGGATCTTGATATATTCTACCAAGGTCGGGACGATCTCGTCGGACCAGCACTGATCGACCAATTTTTTGGTCTTCACGATATCCAGCATTGGACTACTCCCGGTTACGAAGCATCGCAGCTAGCGGTGTCACGCGCCGCTCCGGCAAATCTCACCTTCTGTCCAGTCACACCGACGTGTCCGCTTCAGCGCGCTGCTGCTTGTCGAGTGGCTTCGCCGCGGCGAGGAGGGCACATATTATCTTCGAGAGTAAGGCTGACGGTGTCTCCCGAAAACTGCCCGGTGAGCTTGTAGGCGCGAGTGTGTGTTGACCCCGTCAAGCCTGCCCGAGTAGTGCCCGAGAAGCTCCCGTCCGGATGCAGGACCAGGTTCTGGATCGGTACACTCGCTCGCGCCAGCGAGACCACACCGGACAACTGACCTTGCCTATTGGTCAGGCGGACGAGCCAATCGCCGCAGCGGGCGGTGCCTTGGATTGCTCGTCCTTGCACGGTCCAAATGCCGTCGGGGAGCTGGGTTGCGGGAGCCGCAGTCGCCGGTTCCGCAACCCGCACCATCGAGACTGCTACGACCGACGCGCACACTGCAATGAACCGGAAGCGTAATGATCCACGAAACATTGTCCGACCCTTTCGATCCTGATACGACTCCCTGATCTAGAAACGCCATCCCGTTTTGAAGACGAGACCGGCGATCCATTGGGTATACTCGCGCCCCGATACATTCGACCAGTTCCTCTCCACGCCGGCGACGAAGTCGATCGCAGGATTGCCCGACCACCGCGCCGCGTCGGCCCCACCCAACCAGTTGGCTGGGATCACGTATTCGACGACACCGGTCGGTTCCCAAGTCAGGTTGCGTTGACTTACTCCGTTGATCGTGTCGAACCAGCGGCGCGTTATCGGCATCGAGAAGCTGGCGTTCCATTGCTCGGAGATGACGTATGCCGCGGACGGGTTGAAAACGAACGCGTAGGATTGAGGGGATGGGTCGCGAAAGCGCCGTTGCCCGCCGATGCTAAAGCCGAACGACCAGACCGTCGCGCTCGAGCTGTTGGATGCGGCCGGAATCCGGTTGAAGGCGCCGTCGAAATTGAACACCTTGTCGATGCCCAGGTTGAGATCCTGCCGGGTGGCGAAATTGTTTGCAAAAGTGGGGTCGAAATCCAGCCGCGGCACATAGGAGAAGAAGGGCGAATAGTCCTGGTCGTCTGCCGGATTGATATACTGTGCCCTCGCCGAAGGGCGGATATAGTCGATAGCGGCGTCAGGGGCGTTGACAAATCTCTCAGTTTCGACGCTGGCGGCGCCGGAGATCCTTACAGGCGTATCGAACAGCTGGCTGGCCCAGCCGAGGCGAATGAGTGGGCTGCCTTCGAAGGCCTTGCTTCCGCCGGAGCTGAGGAACTGCGCATTGGAGTTGAACAACGCCGGCGCCAAGGCGTTGACCGTGAATTGCGGCGTGCGAGCTGGCTGCTCGAGGCCGGGCGCGGTCGCGAAGACATTGTCCTGCAAGACCGGTGTTTTCTGATTCGGCGTCGCCAATATCGCATCGAAGAGACTATCCTGGCCTCCCTCGAGACCGGCATTGCTGGTGGCAGTTTGCGCGATCGCAAATTCTGTCGGAACAGCCGTTATCAACAGCACGCCCGCCAAAGCAGCGACGTAGAACAGGCCGCGGCGAAAGCGGTTCACTGGCGCGGCCAGCGAAAGCAGTTCCTAGTACTCGACCGGATCGCGAATTATCGGGCAGGTCATGCAGTGCCCGCCGCCGCGGCCGCGACCGAGCTCTGAGCCAGAGATCGTGATGACCTCGATACCCTCCTTGCGCACCAGCGTGTTGGTATAGGTGTTGCGGTCATAGGCGAAGACCAC
The DNA here is from genome assembly GCA_049799535.1 of Allostellaceae bacterium. Classification (GTDB taxonomy): domain Bacteria; phylum Pseudomonadota; class Alphaproteobacteria; order ATCC43930; family CGMCC-115725; genus AP-15. The sequence continues at coordinate 5,558 of JBARIB010000806.1, forward strand.
GCCGGGTGACGCGCAGACGAGGTTGGCGCCGCTGTCCCACTGTGTCCGCTCGCGCATATACGCATTCCCGCCGGTCTCGACGACGCGCAGCTTTTTGAGGCCGAGCGCTTCCGCGACCACGTCGACGAACGGCTTGTCGTCCTTTCTCAGCTCGATCCCGCTCGGAGTGTTGGCCGGCCGGTAGGAGAAGGCAGTGATGCTGTTGACGATGTCGGGGTAGAGCAGCACGCAGTCGCGGTCGGCGAAGGTGAAGACAGTGTCGAGGTGCATCGCTGCCCGCTGCCGCGGCAATGCCGCGACGATAACGCGCTCGGCCGCCTGCTTCCTGAACAAGGCCGCCGCGAGCTGGCTGATCGCCTGGCGCGAGGTGCGCTCACCCATGCCGATCAGCACGTTGCCCTTGCCGATCGGCATCACGTCGCCGCCTTCGAGGGTCGCGAGCCCATGATCCTCGGTCGGGTCGCCCCACCACACGTTGACCTTGCCCGCGAAGTCGGGATGGAACTTGTAGATTGCGGTCACGAGGATCGTTTCCTCGTGCCGCGCCGGCCAGTAGAGCGGGTTCAATGTGACGCCGCCGTAGATCCAGCACGTCGTGTCGCGCGTGAAGATTGTGTTTGGCAACGGCGGCAGCAGGTACTCGGTGATGCCTGCCGCCTCCCGGACCAGCTTCAGCATCTCGCCGCCATGGGTCTCGGGGAAGTCGTAGGTCGACAGACCACCGATCAAGGTTTCTGCCAGCTCGCGAGCAGGCAGGCCCTTGAGGTAGCTGCGAATCTCATCGACAAGTCCAAGCCCGACCTGGTTCGGCATCACCTGGTTGTCGAGGATCCACTTCTTGGCTTCAGGGATTCCAACCGTCTGGGTGAGCAGGTTGTGCATTTCGACGACCTCGATCCCGCGGTCGCGCATTTTCTGCATGAAGTCGAAATGGTCGCGTTTGGCGGTTTCGACCCAGATCACGTCGTCGTACAGCAGCTCGTCGCAGTTGGAGGGCGTCAGGCGCTGATGGGCGCGCCCCGGCGCGCAAACCATCACCTTGCGCAGCTGGCCGACTTCGGAGTGAACGCCAAAGGCTGCCCCTTGGGTATTCGCCATCAGAACCTCCCTCGCCTAAATCGTGATGTAGCCGGTCGCGAGACCGTGGATGCCGATGACGGCGCCAATTACCGCAACGACAAAAATGACCCATTCCGCGGCAGTGAAGAGCTGCCGGTTCCGTTCCCGCCTCGCCCAGAAGTAGAGTGCCGTGCCGGGCGCATAGAGGACAGCCGAGAGCAGCAGAAACTTCATGCCGCCGGCGAAGATCATGAACGCTGTGTACAACGTCGCCACGGCGGCGATCTTCAGGTCGCGGTTGCGCTCTTGCGGTCGCGTATCGTACGTCTCGCCGCGCCTGGCGATGAGGAACCCGTAACCCGCTACGAGCAGGTAAGGAATAAGCGACACCGCGCTGCACAACTTGAGCATCAGCGTAAATGCGTCCTCCGAGAACAGCGTGCTGATCACGAAGAGCTGGACGATGCCGTTGCTGAGCCATAGAGCGGCGGCCGGAACCTTGTTTTGGTTCTCGGTGCCAAAGATTCTCGGCATGTCGTCGGTCCTTGCCGCGTTGAATAGAACCTCTGCGGCGATCATCTGCCATGCCAGGTAGGCGCCGAGCACCGACACGATCAGCCCGAGACTGATGAAGACCAAGCCCCAATGGCCCACGACGGCCTCCAACACCGTCGCCATCGACGGCTGCCGCAAGCCGGCGATCTCGGCCCGCGGCAGCACCCCGTAGGAGAGCAGTGTCACCAGCACCATCAGGCACGTCACGCTCGTGAAGCCAAAAATAGTAGCCACGCCGACATCCGAGCGCTTCTGCGCATAGCGGGAATAAACGCTGGCGCCCTCAATGCCGAGGAAGACGAACACGGTGACGAGCATCGTCGCGCGCACCTGCTCGAACAGGCCGGCCTCGGGCATTCCCTCCCCACCCCAGAAATTCGCGGCGAACAGCTTCCCGTTGAAGGAAAATGCTAGGATCACGATGAACAGCAGGATCGGCACGATCTTGGCGACCGTGACGATCTTGTTGATCGCAGCAGCCTGCTGCACGCCCCGCAGCACCGTGAAGTGAAAGATCCAGATGCCGATCGAGGAGATCGCGACCGCGGCGAGTGTGTCGCCGTTGCCAAAGATCGGGAAAAAAGCGCCGAGCGTCGATTTGATCAGAACCCAGTAAAAGGTATTTCCGAGGCAGGCGCTGATAAAATAGCCGAGCGCAGAGAGGAACCCGAGATAGTCGCCGAACCCCGCCTTGGCGTAGGCATAGACGCCGGCGTCGAGATCGGGCTTGCGCTCGGCGAGCGCCTGGAACACGCGCGCCAGCGTGTACATGCCACCGGCCGCGATCGTCCACGCGACGATGGCGCCAAACGCGCCGGTAGCGGTGCCAAAGGCCCGCGGCAGCGAGAAGATCCCAGCGCCGACCATCGAGCCGACCACCATTGTGGTCAGCGCGAACAGCGAAATTTTCTGTGTCTGCTCCGACGCCACTGCCGCCGCGCCTGCCGGGGCATTCATCACAGCCTCGCGGCTTTCCATCACACTTCCTCCCACAGGCCACGGGTTCGAGCTGCGATCCCGCGCTCGCGCAGCGCCCTGGCTGCCGATTTGTATGCACTAACTTAAACAGTTGCGTTGTGCTTGGCTTTAGCCGGTAGTCCCAACGCCGTGCCCAGCGTCCCAATCATCCGGCGCCTTAGCCGGACCACAATCGACACGATCAGTTGGCGAAGCCCGGCTGCTGCCAGTGAGGCGATATCACCTCCACAGCTCGCGCCAAAGACGGCCGTCGAAATGATGGCATTACTCAGGAAGGCGGAACCCGCTCCTGCGGGCTGCTGTGCACGAATTGCTGCAGCGCAGGGGAATTGCGACGGCCAATCACGCCCGCCAGGACGACAAAGGCATATGATTTCATCGTAGCGTGACCCCTCTCACGGGCCGGATAGGTGGCAAGCCGCGTCCCGACCATGGCCGCCGGCGCGTGGTTGGATGTTGAACGCCCTCGTCGCGCTTCGCGAGAGCCGGTAATCCCAAGGCTGTGCCCGGCGTCCCAATAAATGGCTACATCGACAGTGCGACGACGCGGATCAAGCTCCGGTGTCGCTTACTGCACGGCACGGGCGCGCAGCCGCGAGTATTCCTCATTCGAGATGGTGCCGGAATTCTTCAACCGCTCGAGTTTTTCGAGCTCATCGGCGACGCTGAAGCCGGCAACCTGGCGGAGTTGTTCGCGAGCCTGCTGGGCCCTCTCATTCTGCCGTTCCGCCATCCCACGGCCTTGCGAGATCAGGTAGATGAAGATCCCTATATAGGGGAAGACGATCAGCACGATCACCCAAATCGTCTTGGCCACCCCGGATATGTCGCGTCGGCGGAACAGGTCGCCGAAAACCGTGATCAGCAGCCAGAACCACAGCACGAAAATGAATATCGATAAGACGTCGGCGAGAAAGTTGGAGAAAGTGAAACCGCCTGAAAATAGCATGTCAGCCCTCCCTCTAATGGCACCACAATGCGCGGCGCCGGCTGGGAATTCAACCTGCGGCTTCTGAGGTTGCCGCCCGCACGCTCGCCAAAGCCGCCTGCAGAGCCTCTACCTTCGTCTCGTCGAACGAACTGCGCATCACCGTGCCGCCGGCGCCGCGCAATGCCGCCAACACCTTTTCGGTCGTTTTCTTGCGGATCAGCAGGAACAAAGCGGCATTACCGGATTGCAGCGTTCTGGCCGCCTGCTTCATGAAGTCGTCGTTGATGCCGAGATCGGTCAGCCGACCCCTGAGCGCGCCGGAAGCAGCACCGATCGCAGCCCCGGCCGGCGGCATCATGAACAGCAGCCCGATCAGCGAACCCCACAACGCGCCGGACGCCGCGCCTTGCGCGACCGGCTGGAAGAGCTGGTTCAGCTTGACGCGTCCGCCGGCGTCCTTCACCGCAACGACGGCGTCACCCAACTCGATCAGATAATCCTTTTGCATGGCGAGCAGCGTCTCGCGCACACCTTCGGCTTTTTCTTCGCTGGGGAATTCGATCACTAGCAAATCGGACAAGGCTGGATCCTCTGCGTGGCTGCGATCGGATTGACTCAGCCCCGCTCAGTCCTGATTGAAGCTCGCAAGGCAGCTTTGATGGAGCTCCGGATCGGTGATCCCTCCACACTCCTTCTTCATCCGCGCTTGGCGGAAGGCGGGGTTTGTCTGCAGCAGCCGCTCGTATTGCTTGCTTTCGACCACGTTCTGCCGCGCGGACCACGAACCCGCGGTGTCGCCCGGGTTGACTATCGGGGCGTGCTTTACTGTAACGGTCCGCCCCGGCGCCTGCGCGTGAGCCGCAGGGGTCGTCGCGATCATCGCCAGGCAAGCGGCCGCCAGCGCCAAAGTCACTGCTGTGTTGATGATCATTGCCGTCATCCTCCTTGGCTGCTCGTGTCATAGGGCAGTGTAATCATGGTGCAACGGTCTGAGATGAGCCTGGAATCCCGAGAGGATGCCGGGCGTCCCAATCTTAGCCGAGCCACCCGGTGCCGCGCCTTCCGGCGAACCGCGCTCTGTGTTGCTAGAACCCGCGCAGGAGGTCGCCGAAATGCGCTCCTCCGGACGGCGCGCGGCTTCTCGCGGTCGCGTCGAGCGCCATCCCGGCTCGTGCCGCCGAACGCACCTCGCCAGGGCTATAGCCGAACTCGCGTTTGAAAGTCCGGCTGAAACTAGAGGAATCGGCGAAGCAGAGGTCCTCGGCAATGGCCGAGATCGACTGGGGCGTGGCCGGGTCGGACAGGATGGCGTGCGCTTCGAGCAGCCGCTCGCGCTGAATGTATCGGGCGACGCCGCCTGTGTCTTCGAACAACCGGTAGAGATTGGAGCGGGACATTCCGACGAGCCGGCTGAGGTTCTTGGGCCCCAAGGTGGGGGTTCGCAGGTGCCGGCGGACGGCCTGCCGCACCCGCTCCTTGCGGCCGAGATCGATTTGTGGTTTGGCAACGGCCACGCGCTCTACCGACGGAGCGACCGCTGCCGCGACGATTGCTCTGACGGCGTTGCCGATTTGGGAAAAATCGCCCTCTGTCACCGCCGCCAGGCGCCGCTCCAGAGCGATCATATAGTCGCCCAGCAGATGTCCGAGAGGCGTGTCTAGGACCGACCCGCACGCAGCATCGAGCAGCGGCGCAATATCCCGGAATGCGTCGCGGGCCATCAGGAACTGGACCCGGTCTACATGCGTCCGCTCGTGCAGGAATTCCTGTCCCAACGACCAGATGTAGGGCACCCTCGCAGGTACCTCGAGCTCGGTACCCGCCGTCTTTGCTAAATGCGCACCCCGCGCACAATAGCTGATGATCCAGTGATCGACGGGATCGCGCCTGATGTGGCCTTTCGTGCGCACGATATGCACGGACGGTGCGGAGGTTCGGCTCACCGCCAAGCCGCCCAGCTTCCACAGATGGATCTCGGCAGGAAATTCCTCACCGCTCGACTGCTTCGATATGACGTCGAAGACCGGCTGATACCACTCGCGCCACGCTTCGAACTGATTGCGCGGAGGGAGAGGCTGCGTCGTAAAACTGTCCGGTACCATAATCTGCCGCGGTTTTATGCCGCCCTTTAGCGTCGCGCTGATGAGCGCCGTTCGCCAATAACTGAGCGATTAACGCGGGGGAGGCGAGTGCTTGTCAAATCAATTCCGCTTACTACGCGTTCACGGCCGCTTTGCGGGTGGATTTGATTGGGACGTCCAGCACAGTCTTGGGACCCTGAACCCAGGACAGTCCCAGCCAAGGTCGTTACACTGTGCGGCGTGCAACGAAGCACGCCTGCTGCTTGACTTTCCGCGATTGAAACGACGAGCAGAAGCGATTAGGCAGCCTATCAATGGCGGCTTTGTCTGAGCAACTGCCGCCCGTGAGGGGCGTCAACCACGATGTTAGGAGCGAGATAAAGAGATGGAAAGACGAGCTTTCCTCGCCGCCGCGGCGGCCACCCCAACGGGGTTGATGTCGGCTCGAATGGCTTCACACGAAGGGCTGCCGGATGACGTCGGCGCCGCCCTCGCACGGTTCCGCAACTCGATCCCCAGCAATTTCGACCGCGATTACGTCGAACATGTCGTCGTCCCGTTTTTTCTGACGAGCATCTATGAGGGAGAGCGGCCGGCGCTCCCCATGATCGACGTGACCCTCAGCAAGGAGAATGCCCTTCCCTACGACCTATGGGGATTGATCTATAAGGAATGGCAGCCGACGCCCGAGGAGGGCGTCACGGTTTTTCTCCAAGGGTTGGAGGAACGCGGCGACAACAACCTGCGCAAGAGGATCTACTTTTCGGCCGTCACACCCGATCTTTACCGCTCCATGTACCAGGCCAAAGTAGTCGTCTTCTTTGATCGGCTGCTCGACCCACAATATGCCGAAAGGCCGTTTATGCGGCATTATCTCGACTATTATTTTGACCTCTACTGGGATCTCCATCTCGGCGTGAAGGGTGACGCGATCCCTCCCGGGGTTCGACAGATTGGCGAGAGCTTCAATACCGTTCTCGCCTTTCGCAACCCGATGCAGCCGATCGTCTACGAGAACTACATGAAGACACGAGCGCTGCTCGACCCGCTCAAGCAGTGGATCGACCAGAAAGTCAAGGACATCGCGAACGGACGGGTGCCGAATCCTGAAAAGACCTTCGCCTGGTACTGGCTCAAGAATGCCGGGAATGGAGAGCATTTCAGCAATAAAGACATCGTCTTCGAATGCTTTCACAATTTCGTCGCCCTCAGCCAATGGGGCAATACGATGTTCGGCATAATGTCGCGTCTGAGCAAGGATAGCGGCGACCCGGAGGTGCGCGAAGCGTTCATCAAGACGATGAGCGGCAGCTTCGATCAGGCGACTGGCTCGCCGTTCACTCCGCTCGAACTCGTCGTGATGGAGTTGTTCCGCACGATATCCCCCAATGGCGGAAGCCTCTCGGCGGTCGAGGACGCCCGGCGATCATTTTACGGCGAGTCACCCTTCGCGATTTTGGGATCCCGTTTCGGGCGGCACGCCTACATAAGTACTCCGCACACCACGACCAGCTTCGATCCGCGGCACTGGAGCAATCCGCAGCAGTTCGATCCCGATCGCTACAAGCATGTGCCGACGAGCGACCAGATCGACGAGGCCAAGTGCAAACAGATCGGTTTTGCCCGGTGCCCGTTTGATATTACCACATTCAAGGTCGCCGACGGCCGTAACGCCGGCCTGACCAATAGCGGGTTCGGCACCGTTTTCGGCGTTGCCGACGGCAAGACGCTGCCGGTCTGCGACTATGCCGGGTTCGCGCCTTTCGGCTTCGGATATCGGCGCTGCCCCGGCGAGCAGCTCACGATCCGGGTGTTCGAGGATTTTTTACGCAAGGTGTGGGCCGACAAGATCGAGTTCATCAATCTCCATTTGCCAAATCCCCGCAAAGTTCCGATCGGGCCAAACGCCGTAATCGTCGACGACATCGGCTTCACCAAGCGCACCTGACCGAGGGCATTCGCTAGCAGGCCAATGGGCAGAAAGAGCCTCGCCGGCGGCCTGGGCTTAGGAGTCGTGGCCCTGACGGCGTCTCCTGGGACGGGATCGGCCGGCTCGGCGCGTGACTACCTCAACGCACCGATCGATACCTGGCTCACGTTTTACAATTTTGGCTACTCGGCACTGGTGACACCCGAGGAGGGCATGGACGTGGCGTCGAGCATCACCTCGAACGTCCTTTCGCAGTCGATCATCGTCACGCGTACGATGGATTATTGGGGTCGCACTGGGGGCATCTCAGTGATTTTTCCCTATCGCAACCTGAACTCAAGCTCCGACGCCTTTCGCGCCTCGAACCAGGGGATTTCGGATATCGCCCTTCTTTGGCAGATGAACATATTCGGTGGGCCCGCGCTGACGAAGGAGCAATTCCGCTCCTTCGTTCCGCAGACCTTTTCAAGCTTTCACCTTTTTGTCGGCGCGCCACTCGGGAAATACGATCCGGCGAACCCGCTGAACCCGAGCGCGGACCGTTGGACGTTCTTTCCGACGGTCAATTACAGCTACACGCCTGATGAGGGCTGGACGTGGCTCGAAACCTATCTCTCGACCAAGGTGTTCACGACCAATTCGGACTACCGTGTGGGCGGTGCCTCCAGCCTTACCCAGAAGCCCTTGATCCTGGTCGAGGGGCACGCGAGCCGCAATCTTATCCCTGCGCTGTGGATGTCGGCGGACGGATATTATAACGTCGGCGGCGAGACCAGCATCGATGGTGTCAACCAGAACAACGCCGCTAATACGCTCCGGCTCGGCGCGGGCATGGGGTTGAGCGTCTGGGCCGGCGGTGACGTAATTCTCAACTACGAGCGGGTGGTCGCCAAACCCGCCGGCGAACCAAATGCGCAAGCCATCCGAATGACGATCAGACAAGTCTGGTGAGCACCGGACGCAAGTCGACAGAGCTCAACAGACATCCGGAAGCGGGTGGTTTCACTACCCTCTTGAGAATCAGCCGAGATCTGGAGATATGGGATGAACAGGCAGCCTAAAAAGTCGATCAAACTCGCCTTGCAGGGCGGCGGCTCCCATGGTGCTTTTACCTGGGGCGTGCTCGACCAGCTCCTCGAAGACGAGCGGCTCCACATCGCAGCCGTCAGCGGCACCAGCGCCGGCGCAATGAACGCCGTCGCTCTCGCCGACGGGATGGCGCGCGGCGGCCCTGCCGAAGCGCGGAAATGCCTTGAGAAGTTCTGGTCGGCGACCAGCGCCGCGGCTCAATACAGCCCGATCCAACGGTCCCTTTTCGACATCTTCATGGGGAATTGGAGCCTGGACACATCGCCGACTTATATTTTGATGGATCACCTTTCGCGCATTCTTTCGCCCTATGACCTCAACCCGATGAATTTAAATCCGCTGCGCGACGTCCTCGCCCGCTGCGTCGATTTCGACAGCGTCAACGATCCGGATGGGGTGAAATTATTTTTGACCGCAACCAATGTCCGCACCGGCAAGCCCAAGATTTTCCGACAGCCCGGGATCCAGCTCGACAGCGTGATGGCGTCGGCGTGCCTGCCATTTGTCTTCAAAGCCGTGGAAATCGACGGAGAGGCCTACTGGGACGGTGGTTACATGGGCAATCCAGCCCTCTTTCCGCTCGTCGACGAATGCGATGCCGGCGACATCGTCGTGATCCAGATCAATCCGTTTCACCGCCCGGATGTTCCGCAGACAGCCCGCGACATCCAGAACCGGTTGAACGAGATCACATTTAATACGAGCCTGCTCAAGGAGCTGCGTTCGCTCGCCTTCCTGTGGGAAATCATCCACTACGAGAACCTCGAGCGGGAGCGCTTCCGCGATGTGCATGTTCATGCGATTTATGACGAGAAGACGATGCTCGGGCTCGGCGTTTCCAGTAAGCTCAATGCCGAATGGGCCTTTCTCACTCATCTCCGGGATTGCGGCAGAAAAACCGCGCAGGATTGGCTGTCACGGC
>JBARIB010000807.1:0-6461 GCA_049799535.1 Allostellaceae bacterium
TGCACGAGCGCGGCATGCTCGAATGGATCGAGCACGACGAGATCGGCCGTATCGTCGCGCCTACGACGCCGCTACGCATCCACGGCGCCGACCCGGTCGACACCGTGCCCAGCCCGAAGCTCGGCCAGCACAACCGTGAGATCTACGGCGACTGGCTCGGATTGTCGGCCGCCGACATCGCCGCGCTCGAACAAGACGGTGTCATCTGAGCCTGGCCCGAAAGCCGTCAACTGTTTCGTCGACCATTTAGGGTCCAGGACGAACCTGCTCTCGCCGGATAACGAGCATCGCGGTCCAGCAACTCCTCATCGGCGATGGTGAAAGCGGGAGCAGTAACGGGTGAGTGACGGGGCATCAGATCCCGAGCATCGAAGGTCCAGGAACCTTCGGCTTCAGCGCGGCGCCGCCGATGGCCTCCCGTCCGACCGGCCCATCAGCACCTGCGGGCGCGTATGGGCCGACGACCGGCCGGGCGTGTCAAGGATCTGGCTGCACTGCCAGCTCCTCGCTTAGGGTGGGTTTATGGATTTTGCCCGTCGGCGTGCGTGGGAGCTGTGCCGCCGTTCGAAAGGCGAGCTGGATCGGAACTTTGTAACTTGCCAACCGCTCGCGGCAGAACGCGATGATCGAACCGGTATCGGTTGCTGCGCCGGCGCGCAGTTCTACCGCAGCTGCGACGATCTCTCCTTTTGCCTGATCCGGTACCCCCACGACATAAGCCTGCACGACGTCCGGGTGCTGTAAGAGGACCTGCTCCACTTCGAGCGGCGCGACATTGACGCCACCGGTCTTGATCATCTCCTTCAGCCGTCCGCGGAAACGGATGCGGCCATCCGGCTCAATGGATCCAAGATCGCCGGTCAGAAAGTAGCCGTCGCGGTCGAACGCTTCGGCATTGAGCTCCGGCGCGTTGAAATAGCCTGGCGTGACGCAACCGCCGACGGCGAGCTGGCCGATCTCACCGGGGTACAAGGGCTGCCTGGTCACGAGATCCAGAACTCGGATCCTCATACCAGGAAGTGGCAGCCCTTGGCTGTTCAGTCTGAGCGGCAGCGGGTCATGCGCATCCGTCACCGCGCAGTTCCCATAGGTCTCGGTCGAGCCATAGACATTGCAAAGCTCCGTGGCACCCAGCGCCTCGATCGTCATCGCGATGTCTTCGGGCGGGCCGATGGTCAGCCCGGCGCGCATCGCGCCTAGCCGCCGCTTGGGGTGATCCGGGTGCTCCAGCAGGGCTCGCGCTATATTCGGCATACCGTAGTAGATGCTGCAGCGCTCGCGCTCGATCAGCGCCAGCGCCTCCCCGGCCTCGAAACTCTCCTGCAGCACAACGCACCCGCCATGGGTCAAGCTGGCGGGCAAGGCATTGGCGGAGCCGAACGACCAGAACAGCGGCACCGCGAGCCAGACGCGATCCGCCGCACTCAGATGCATGCGCTCGCCGATGTCGAAGCCGTTGGCGATGACGCCGCCATGAGTGAGCGTCACGCCCTTGGGCGCCGCGGTCGAGCCCGAGGTATAGAGGATGTAGCAAATGTCGTCCGGCCTCACCGTCTGGCGGGCGGCGGCAAGCAAAGCCGGATTTACCGATGCTCCTCGCGCCAGGAACTCGAACAGCGAAAAGACGCCGGCAGGCGCCTGGCCGTCGACCGCCACCACGGTGCGCAAATACGGAAGCCGTGCGCTTTTCAGCGCCCCGGGTTGCGCGTTGCCAACCTCGGGGCACAGATCCTGGAGCGCGTCGAGAAAGCGCCGGCCGCGAAACGCGTCAAGCGTGACCAATGCGACGGCCCCGCTATGTTCCAGCGCCCAGGCAAGCTCGCGCGGCGTCGAAAACGTGCTGATCGCAGCGACGATGGCGCCGATCTTCGCGGTGGCGAGGGTGCAAATGATCCATTCCGGCCGGTTCGTCACCAGTAGTGCGACCCGGTCGCCATGCTGAACACCCACCGCGAGAAGTGCCCGCGCGAAGGCATCCACACGCGTTTTGAGGGCGGCATAATCGAGCCGCTCGTCGCGAAATACCACCGCCTCCGCTGCGGGCTGCCTCTTCGCCATCTCATCGATCAAATCGCCTAGAGTGCGGCTGACCGGGCGTGGGCTCGCATCGTCCTTCGCGTTGGCTTCACTCATAACGAGGCGGGCGCTTGTCGCGGAACGCAGCGATGCCTTCGGCGAAGTGCGGGCTCGTTCGCACCGCGTCGCCGAGTGCCTGTTCGAACGCCTCACGCGTCAACGCATGATCGGCAATCGTGGCACTGACCTGCCGCTTGACCGCCTGCACCGCCGACGGGCTGTTCGCGGCGATCATCTCAGCGGTCTCGATCGCCCAGCGCATCAGCTCGTCACGTCGCACGAGCCGGTTTACCAAGCCGAGCCGCATTGCCTGCTCGGCATCGATCAATCGCGCTGTCAGCAATAAATCCATGGCATGAACGTAACCGATCTGCTGGATCAACTTGATCGTCGAGCCGCCGAACGGATAGATCGACCACTTGACTTCAGGCAGGCCGAACCGCGCCTCGGGGCACCGCGGCGCGAATCTCGGTGGACAGCAGCAGCTCGAGGCCGCCGCCGACGCAGTCGCCGTTGACCGCGGCGACGATCGGCTTTGAATAGGCTTCGTTTTTCAGCAAGGCGTGGTTCACCCATGCGCGCCGTTTCCGCGCCGGCCGACAGGTCGCCGCTGATCTCCGCCCCGACCGTAAAGGCGCGCTGACCGACGCCGGTAAAGATGATGCAGCGGCAGGTGGGGTCGCGTTCCAGCTCGTCCCATAAGGTCCCGAGTTTGCTCAGCATCTGCCGCGTCATCGCGTTGAGGCGCGGTCCGTTGTCGATCGAAACGATAGCGATGTGCCGGCCATGCCGGGCGAGTTTGATCTCCATGATTTGAGCTCCCGCGGACAACCTTACGGTACATTATGCGCAGGCGGATTGCCTCGGTGACACCGCCATCGCCACCAGCTTGCGGTATTGTCGACGGGAGCCATAGGAGCACGGGAAGGAGCAGGCGATGAAGGCGATCCGCTGCCGAGCATGGGGCGCCCCCGATACGTTGCGGCTCGAGGAGGCGGAGAGCCCGAGCCTTCAACCGGGCCAAGTGCGCATCCGGGTGCGCGCGGCGGGCGTCAATTTCGCCGACACTCTGATGATCGGCGGCAGCTACCAGGTCAAACCGCCATTGCCCTTTACGCCGGGGCTCGAGGCCGCCGGCGAGATCGTCGAGACCGGCGCGGCCGTCGACGACCTGCGGGCGGGACAACGCGTCGTCGCGGTCCTGCGCTCTGGCGGCGGCTACGCCGAGGAGATCGTGCTCGACGCTGCCGCGGTCTTGCCGATCCCGGCGGCGATGGATTTCGTCACCGCTGCCGCGTTTCCGGTTGCATACGGCACCTCGCATTTCGCATTGACCCATCGCGGGCATCTGCAAGCGGGGGAGACGCTGCTTGTGCTCGGCGCTTCGGGCGGGGTCGGGTTAACCGCGGTCGAGATCGGCAAAGCCATGGGCGCGCGGATCATCGCCGCGGCGGGCGGCGCCGAAAAACTGGAGATAGCCCGCTCGCGGGGCGCCGACGAGCTGATCGATTACAGAACCGAAAGCATCCGCGACCGCGTGCGCGCTCTGACCGACGGCAAGGGCGCCGATGTCGTCTACGATCCGGTCGGCGGCGACGCGTTCGACCAGGCGCTGCGGGCAGTTAACTGGGAAGCCCGCATGCTGGTGATCGGCTTCGCCGGAGGCCGCATTCAGACAGTGCCCGCCAATCTGATCCTCGTCAAAAACATCTCGGTTATCGGTGTCGTCTGGGGTGCGCAGGCCGAGCGCGATCCCGTGCTGATCAGCCGCAACCTAGCCGAATTGCTGCGCTGGTGGGAGGCCGGTCGCCTCAAACCGTTGGTAGCGAGGGTCTTTCCGCTGGCCGAGGCAGGTGCCGCGATGAACGCGCTGCTATCGCGCCAATACGCCGGCAAGATCGTCCTCGAAACCTAGAGCAGCCTTTCGCTCGCCTTCACCAATTCGGACCGGAAGCCCGGATCGGCCACGGCAATTAGCGCGCGGACACGCTCGGCCAGGGTGCGGCCTCGCAGCTCTGCTATGCCGTATTCGGTGACCACAACATCAGCCTCGGCGCGCGGGGTGGTGACAACGCCATCCGCGAGTCTGGCGACGATGTGCGACCGGGTACGGTCGCGGTTGGTCGATTGCAGCGCGATGACCGATCGCCCCTCCGGCGCGCGATTGGCGGCGCGCACGAAATCCATCTGCCCACCGACCAGACCGATATGCCGTCCTGCTGCGGTTTCCGCGTTTACCTGCCCGGTAAGGTCGACTTCGAGCGCCCCGTTGATAGCAACAAAGCGGCGCAAATTGCTGAGCACCAGCGCATCGTGGGTGTACGAGGTGGCGCGGATGCGGATCGACGGATTGCGATCGGCGAAGCGGTAGAGCCGCCGCGTGCCCATCAGCATCGTCGCGACGGTGATCCCAGTATCGATTTCCTTGTGCCGGTTATCGACAATGCCCGCCTCCATCAGACCGGCAATTCCGTCGCCGATCGCCCCGGAATGGACGCCGAGGCCGCGTTTGCCGCCGAGCGCGTGCGTCACCGCCTCCGGGATGGCGCCGAGGCCCAGCTCGATCGTCGCCCGGTCGGGGATCAGCCGGGAAACGTGTTCTGCGATGGCGCGCTCGATCGGCCCGGCCGGCCGCGCCGGCAATTCGAGCGGCGGCACGGAGGCGGGCACCAGGATATCGATAACTCCCGGCTCGATAACCGTTTCGCCGTAGGTCCACGGCAGTTCGGGGTTGACCTGTGCGATAACCAGGCGCGCCCGGCCGATCGCGGGGTGCAGGTGCTCGATGCCGAGCCCGGCATTGTATCGTCCGCCATCGTCCGGGCCGCTGACCTGCAGCAGTACGATGTCGATCGGCAACCAGCCGCTGGCGACGAGGCCCGGAACATCGGAAATATTGGCCGGTACGACATTGTCGGCGCCCCCGGCAAAAAACGCCTTCCGGCGCCGGCGCCGCCCAAGGCGGTGACCGTGACATTCGGATGACCGGCGGCAAGGCTGTCGCTGAAGGTCAGCGGAAAGAACACGCGGAATGGTGAGCAACGTTCCGCCTGAGCATCCAGCAGCCGTGTGAGGAACAGCGGCTCGGCGGTCGCCTCGGCCCAGCCGACCGTCTCGCCGCGGCCGATCAGTCGGCGAAAATCGAGCGCATCCGGCGCTATCGAAACTGGCGTTTTCAAGAGAGAACTATGCCTCGGAGGGGCTGGCTCCGATACGGTGAGCATAGACCTGATTGCACTCTAACGTTGCTGGCGCATGACAAATCAAGCCGGCGCTCGCCGCCGGGTGAGGGCCGCGTCTGGATGCGAGGAAAAAGGGCAGGGCCGCCAGTTGAGGCTTCGTCTCTTAGGCGCCGTAAGCGGGCGTTCGAGGGACCTGATCGAAGTGGTGGAGTCGCTTTTGCTCGAGACGTGCGGCCCCGACTTCCGGCCGGGGCCGGCCCCCACCCTAGGCCACGGTATTTCGCGGAACATCCTTGAACGGCTTGTCCGTGTCGCCGGTCCGCTCGCGCGGCATCTTCAGCACGCGTTCGCTGATGATGTTGCGCTGGATCTCGTCCGTACCGCCGGCGATCGAGCTGGCCGGCACCGACACCAGGATCTCCGCCAGCAACCCACTCATGGGGCTGTCGTCCTTCCAAACGGAGGATGGGACACAACATCTAGTTTTTGCCGCCGCGCGCCTTCAGCGCCGCGACTTCCGCCCGCTACGCCTCAATCTCCGCCTGCTGTTTTCTGCGCCACCTTTGTCGTTGTCGGCCTTCAACTCCTGCACCGCTTTGATGAAGCTCATGCGGCGGTGTTCAGGCGAGCTACGCGGCGGAGACCGAAGTCCAGGAAATAGGTGCGGCTGAAGGGCGAATTATAAACATGCGACAGACTCGCCTCGTCGGGATAAATGGTTCCGGAGGATCGAAGCGACGGGGCGACAGCGAGTAGCCAGCATTCATCACACTCACGGCGACAAGCGTCATACACCTTGCTTTTCTTCGTAATCGCATCCTGAAGCCGTTCGATTGCGTCATACTGGATTGCATTCCATTCCGGCCAACTCCAATGGTGGCGATCCACCGGGTGGACGCGGTTTATCTGAATGAGGTCTACCTGTCTGGGCTGGCCTGTGTTGGGTCTCCAGTCGCACTCAATCGAGCATCCCTGCGCGGGCAGGTTTGCGCCAACGAATTTCGCGATGTTCTCCGCAATGGTTTGTTTTTCCGCCTTAGTGAGAAACCGTGGCTTGGACCCCGTGGTTCGTCTTAGAGGCTGACCGAAAATTAGTTGAGTGATTTCAATCTGTTGTGGCACGATGTTTGTGTCAAGCAATCATCGAGGCACAAGATGTGGACCGAAATCACTCGACCGAAGTATGAGCGAGAGGGACAGCGA
>JBARIB010000808.1:0-2679 GCA_049799535.1 Allostellaceae bacterium
GCGCCCTTTCCGCTATCGACCCTCGCTATCCCGGTTCCCGCGCCCGCAGATAAAGTGTACGCCCCCGCCTCAGCAGATTATCGCGGAGCGATTTAGTGCATCGGCGCATCTCGCACGTTGCGGCGCATTCCGGCGATCGTCTCCTTTCTGAACCCAGATCCGGCACTCAGCCTTGTCGCCGGGAACCGCTCTTCATACCCCTTAAGAGACCTTGCCGGCGGGCGCCGGCACCGGCCGAGTTGGTGATGTTGGGGTGGACGGCCCCCGACGGCATCAGTCGTGCCAGGCAGTAAATTCATGCAACGCAGCTAAGGGAGCCGTCCCATGACGATTATCAGGATTGGTGTGGATACCGCCAAGCATGTCTTTCAGGTACACGGCGTCGATGAGAACGAGGAAACGGTTGTCCGCCGTCAGCTTCGACGCAGCGAGATGGGGAAGTTCTTCAACAGGCTGGCACCTACCCGGATCGGGCTGGAAGCGTGTGGTGCCTCGCATTATTGGGCTCGGGTATTGCGCGGGCTTGGGCACGAGGTGGTTTTGCTACCGCCGCAATACATCAAGCCGTATGTCAAGCGCGGCAAGAACGATGCGAACGACGCCGAGGCGATCTGCGAGGCGATGAGCCGGCCGGGGATGCGCTTTGTGCCGGTCAAAAGCGCCGAGCGCCAGGCGGAGCTGATGCTGCTGGGGGTGCGCGATCTGCTGATCAAGCAGCGCACGACCATGATCAATGCAATCCGCGGGCATGCCGCGGAGTTTGGTGTGATCGCGGCAAAAGGCCCGGTGAAAGTGGCCGAGCTGCTGCAACGGGCGCATGCAGAGGAGGCAAGCGTGCCGGCGTTGGCGCTGGACATGCTCAGGTTGCTCGCTGGTCAGCTCGATGCGCTCGACGTCAAACTCAAGCTGATCGAGACCCGGCTGACGGCGTCGCACCGGGAAAACCCGCTGAGCCAATGTCTGGCGAGCCAACCTGGGATCGGGCCAATTGGCGCGGTCAGCTTTGCTCTCAGAGTGACCGAGCCCAAGAGCTTCCGTTCAGGCCGGCACTTTGCGGCGTGGCTCGGCCTTACCCCAAAAGACAACTCCTCCGGCGGCAGACGCCGGCAGGGCCGCATCAGCCGGCAGGGCAACGAAGCTCTGCGCAAGCTGGTCGTTCTCGGTGCGACGGCGGTGATCCGCTTCGCCAAGCCGGGCCACGCGTCGCCCTGGTTGCTCAACCTGCTAGCGCGCAAGCCGAAGAAGCTTGCGGCAATCGCGCTGGCCAACAAGATGGCTCGGACGCTCTGGGCCATGATGGTGAGCGGTGAGGTTTATCGCCGGCCGCTTCCGGCCTAACCTAAAAAGCTCGCTCACCCCGTTCTGACCTGGCGTTTGCGAGGACAGCAGCAAGATGGCGATCGGTCGAACCGAGGATCGGAACACCCCGGGAAACCCTTTGGGGCGTAGACCCCACCGTGATGTTTGGGGCCCGATCCGCGTAACCCATCTGGGCCCGCGGTCAACATGGCCGCACATCAAGGCCGGACACATGACCGCAATCGACCAGACCCGTCCCAGCTGCAAAAAGTCCTTGCGGAGCGGGGGCCGTCCACACAAGGGTTTCGGACGACGGCGCATCGCGACAGTGGGGCAGGCACTGGGGCCGTCGTCGGAAAGCCCCCAAGGAAGGAACCCGCGGGGGGTTGAGGTAGGGAAGGCGCCGCGCGCTATGGCGATTTGACCTCGGCGTGGCGGGTGCCGGAAGCCGACAAGGCACGAGGATCTTGTGATTGTGGGAGCTCGATCGGGAGATCGGGTTTGAATGAGCGGTGCTGACGCTGTGTTTCGGCGATGCGCACGACCTTAAATGCAATGCTGAGCAGGCATCGGGCCGAGCAGCAGCATTGCCGGTCGATGACCAGCGCGGAAAGGCGCGCGGTGGTGTGGGAGGTGTCCACGCTCATGAGGTATCGATCCTGATTGTCACGAGAGGCGTGGTTGGCCGGTGGCGTGGCTGGCAGCCGGCCTCGAAGGTCTCGATGATGATCATGCGGCCGCCGCAGCAGGGGCAAGGGTGCGCGAGCGGTTGCGCCGGATCGGTGTCGCTCGTCGCCTCGGCCGCAGGTGGGGCCAGGTTCAAGAGCTTACGCACGGTCTCCGTCGTTTCAGTGCGATTGCTGCTGGCGAGCAGGCCATAGTGACGGATGCGGTGAAAACCCTTGGGGAGGACGTGGGTGAGGAAGCGGCGGATAAACTCGCCGATGTCGAGCGTCATGGTGGTGTAGCGGTCGGGTCCGTCGATCCGATAGTCCTTGACCTTGAATGTGACTCTTCGCTCGTCGAGCGCGATCAGACGGCGATTTGAGATAGCGACACGGTGAGTGTAGCGCGACAAATAGGCGAGCACGGTCTTTGGGCCGGCGAATGGGCGCTTGGCATAGACGAACCAGCGCGTCTTTCTGAGCGAGGCGAGGAACGCGGCAAACGCCTTGGCGTCTGCCAGATGTGCATGGGCGCCGAAGAACTGCAGCTTGCCCGCCGCGTGTGCCGCCGCAAGCTTCGTGAGCATCAACCGGCGGAACAGCTTCGAGAGCACGCGCACAGGCAGGCAAAAGTTGGGCTTGCATGGGATCCAACGGCTGCCATCCCTGGCAAGCCCGCCGCCTGGCACGATCATGTGGACGTGCGGATGATGCG
>JBARIB010000809.1:0-22830 GCA_049799535.1 Allostellaceae bacterium
GCAATGCTGGACGCGGCGCCGGAATCGGCGCGGCATCGGGCGCCGTCGTCGGCACGGCGCTGGGAGCCAACCAGTCCAGTTTCGCGCAGATGTCGGTGCAGCAGCAATATGACGTCATGTACAGCCAGTGCATGGCCGCGCACGGCAACTTGGTGCCCAGTTTCTCGCCGCCCACCGGCGCGCCGCCTTATGGACCCCCTCAAAGCCCGCCTTATGGCGCAAGGCCACCTTATGGCGGAGGGCCGCCTTATGGCGGAGGGCCGCCTTATGGCGGAGGGCCACCTTATGGCGGAGGGCCACCTTATAGCGGAGGGCCACCTTACGGAGCCGGACCGCCGCCGGGCTACTGACCCAACGAGAGGATGAATCAGGGGCTAAGCCCGAATCTCCTGGCGCTGAAAGATCACATAGCCGATCGCAAAAATCACGATCATCCCCGCGATCAGCCCCGTTATCTGCGGCCACACGAGTATGAAGCTCTGTCCGGCTGGCAACGGCGCCCCGAGCAATGCGCCGCGGAGCTGGCTGATAAAGACGGGACCGAGCGTTCGCGTCGATGGCTGCAGCAATGCTAATGCGGTCTCGGCGTAGAGCGTATTTGGCGAGATCCGGTCGAGCACTTGCGACGTCTGAATATAGAAAAGGTTGGGGCCAAAAATGCCTTCAGCCGGCCCAGCGATCATCGTCGCGATAAGCGGTTTGATCACCAGGGACCAGAAAAACGAAAAGACGAGCCAGAGCCCGAGAGCTCCAAGCGCCGCTGTGGCCGGCGCCCGGAACAAGATCGAGAACAAAAAGGCCACCGCGAGCCAAACCCCGCCATAGGCGATCGTCGCGACGAGAAAGCCCAGCATACGAATGAGCTCTTCCAGGCTCGGGGGCAGGCCCAGGCGTAGGAAGCCGACACCCAAAACCAGCAGCCAAAGTGACACCAGCGCGATCGCCAGCGCCAGTAGCCGGGCGAGGAACTTGCCGAGGAGTAAGGCATCGCGATAGATCGGCTGTGCCAGAATGCGGCTCAGCGTGCGCTGATTGAGCTCGGAGTTAACCGCATCAAAACCAAGCGCGATCGCGATCACCGGCGCGACCAGCCCGACCGTGTCGATGAACGAGAAGGGTATCGGGTCGGGCGACATGGTAAGCAGTCGCAGGAACAGAAACGGGCTCTCGCCGATGCTTTCGCGGATCGTGGTAGTCGAAAACCATGCCAGCACGAGGGCGATCAGGAAAATAAGCGCCTCGATCACGACCATGCGAACGCCGCTGAGCTGATCCGCCGCCTCTTTGGCGAGGACAATGCCGGCTCCGCTAAACGGAGAGCCCCTACGCCGCACGCCGGACCTCCTCAAAATAACGGGTGTAGACCTCATTGAGACTCGGCTCGGCGAAACGAATGCCGAGCAGGTCGAAGGACGGTGCTAGCTGCCGTGCAATCTCGGGACGCAGATCGCGTTCGCAGTCGACGCGGTACAGTCCGGGGCCCAACGCCTGGATGCGCACGACACCGGCAATTGCCGCGAGCTGGTTTCGCACCGCAGCGCCGCGGGCCTCAACATCGATAACATACCCCCCGCCGAGAACCCGCTGCGCCAGATCGGTCACGCTGCCGGATAGCGCGACCCGTCCGTTGTTGAATAGCGCCACTCGGTCGCACACGCTCTGCACCTGGTCGAGATGGTGGGACGACAGCAGGACCGTCGTACCGTCCGCCTTCAGGCCGCGAATCATCCCAAGAAACTCCTGGGTGGAATGCGGATCCAATGTCGCCGTCGGCTCGTCGAGGATCGCGATGCTCGGACGCTTCATCAGCACCTCGGCAAGCCCCAAACGCTGACGCATGCCGCGCGAGAACGTCGCGACTCGCTCCCGTCCGACATCCGGCAATCCGACTCGAGCCAGCGCGGCCTCAAACCTCTGGTTGATCTCATGCCGCGATAATCCCGCCAGTCGGCCGGTGTAGGCGAGGTTGTCGCGTGCAGAGAGCCCGTCGTAAAAGCCAACAGAATCGGGCAAATAGCCGACCCGCCGCTTGACCTCGAGCGGCTCGCGCAAGGGGTCGAAACCAGCCACTTCAGCGCGGCCCTCGGTCGGCTCCGTCAGCCCCAGCAGCATCAGGATCGTCGTTGTCTTGCCGGAGCCGTTCGGTCCGAGAATCCCGACGATTTCGCCGGCGCCTACCTCGAAATCGATATGGTCCACAGCCACCGTGGGACCATAGCGCTTGGTCAGCCCCTGGGCTCTGATTGCGATACTATCAGCCATCCCGGCCTACACATCCGTTTTCGTTTGCAGAGGCGAAGACTCGGTCGGATCGGGCTATCGCCGGCCGAAGCGCGCGACCGCAAAGACAACGATCAATAGCGAAAGGGCAATGATCGCAATCCCGACTGCGCCCCATAAGGTCGACGTCAGCACGGTAATACGGAAGTTTGCCGATTCCGACTGACCACCCGTTGCATTGGCGCGGATGGTCGTCTGGTAATCGCCGGCGATCGCCCGGGGGGACGGCGTCAGACTCACCTTGATCGGCTCCGATTTGCCGGCTGGCAGCTCAGCCAACTGTTTCGGATCGAAGGCCGTCTTCCAACCCTCGGGGGCGGTCGCGCTGAACTCGACATCGCGGGCGGCTTCGCTGCCGTCATTGCGGACCATGACGGTCAATTGGCTGTCTTGCCCTGCGTAGGCCTCGCCGCTAAGGCGACCGCCTTCGCCTGCCAGCGCGAGCCGCGGCTGGCCGACTATCGTCATACCGAGATCGAGATCAGCAGAAGCCGCTTCGCTCTTGGCGTGCAGCGCGAGCTTGTAGTCGCCTGCCGGAGTATCGCGCGGAAGCGAAACCGAGGCTTCGATGTCCTTCGATTTACCTGCCTCAATCGGGATGGAAGTGATCTGCTGGCTGCCATAGGCTTCGGTGAATGTCACCTGAAAATTCTTCGGCGCATCGGCGCTGAAATTGATTGTCGCGTCCCGCCCGCTGTCGTTCGCAACGGTCACCCGATATTTGAAGGACGTGGTCGCGGTGCCGCGCAGCGACGGAAAGTTGGTGGTGAGCTTGAGCTTGGCGGGAAGCTCCTGTCCGATCGTAAGAGCAATCGGAAGCTTGAGGTCGCTGCCCTCACTTTTGGCTTCAACAAGAAACCGATAGTCGCCGGGACCAATCTTGGGCGGGGGCTCAAGCCGCAGCTGCAGTTTTTCCTCGCTGTCCGGCGCTACGATAGCCGACTCGACCGGCTGACCGCCGCCGAGGATTGTGGCCTTCCAACCGCTGGCGACTTCCGGTACGGAGAGCGCCAGCTGCTCCGGCGGATGGTTATAATTGCGTAGCGACATGTCGATCGTCGTCGTCTCGCCAGCTCGCACCGTTAATGCCGGATACCGAGTGGTCAGAAAAACACCGGTGATATTCCCTAAGGGCCTATCGGCGGCGACAGCCACCCCCGCCATTGCCAAAACAAAGGAAACAGCGAGAACCCGCAGCACCATCCTTCGACCCTCCGAAACCGACTTAGGCGTGCACCTACTCCAGCGTGACCTTAGGGGAGCGCGGAGCAGGCCCATGTTGTGGGCGCGCTGGATACGTCAGCCGACCGGCGGGAGGTAATTAACAATTTTTCATGTTGACGGGAAAGCCGCCGCGTAGGAGTCAGAACCAGCTACCGACATTGCGGGCGAACCAGCCCGGCGTCGGCGTTGCGGGGGTTCCGGAGTTGACAAGGGAATACGCGTCCATGTACCAGTCGCTGCCGGGGTAATTGTAGCCGAGCACGGCCGCGTTAGTCCTTGCCTCGTCCGTGAGACCGAGAGCGAGGTCGCACTCAACAAGGCGCTCGAGCGCTTCCGGGACATGGGTGGTTGTCTGATAATCGTCAATGACTCGTTTGAAGCGATTCATCGCCGCCAGGTATTGTCCACGCGCTAGATAATAACGCCCGATCTCCATCTCCTTGCCGGCTAGGTGATCTCGGGTGAAGTCAAGCTTGAGCTTGGCATCTCTCGCATATTTGCTGTCGGGGAAGCGGCGAACGACATCGTCGAGCGCCTTCAAGGCGAGTTCTGTGGTTTTCTGATCGCGACCAACATCGACGATCTGAACGTAGTAGGAGATCGCTTTCAAGTAGTAGGCATAGGCGATGTCGCGATGCCCTGGATGCAACTGGATGAAGCGGTCGGCCGCAATGATCGCCTCGCCGTAAT
Organism: Allostellaceae bacterium; assembly: GCA_049799535.1. Lineage (GTDB taxonomy): Bacteria > Pseudomonadota > Alphaproteobacteria > ATCC43930 > CGMCC-115725 > AP-15. The sequence continues at coordinate 4,195 of JBARIB010000809.1, forward strand.
TCCCTGCTTCGTAGAGGGCATAGGCTGCCATGAGCTGGCCCTTGGTCGCCCATACCGAATACGGGTGTTGGCTCTCGACCTCCTGAAAAGTCTTGGCTGCGGTCGCGTAGCGCTCTTCCACCAGTTCGTCCATGGCCTTGTTGTAGAGATCGTCGACCGGCTTCTCGACATAGGCTTCCTTATTCGCGGTGCCACAGGCAGCCATAACGTAGATCAGAGCCGCGCCACCCGGCCATCTAAGTACCGGCCGTCTAAGTAGAGGTAACAAGCGCATTGGCGCCCCAATATCGGGATTACACCCGGAGGCTTATAGCATGGCTCGCGGTCGATTGGGCAACAGAGCGCCGGCGTCAATCACCGGCGAGCTGCAGCTGATCTTGGCCTTCCACCCCGCAGAGATCGATTCCCCGGCTCAGAACGGTGTAGCACCAGGCGTCGCTGTCGGCGAAGAGGGCGGCAAGCAGACGCCTGGTATGGGCATGGCCCGAGCGCACTCCGCGGAAGCATCCGAGGAGCGGACCACCTGCGAGATAAAGGTCTCCGAACGCATCGAGCAGCTTGTGGCGAACGAATTCGTCGGAGTAGCGCAACCCGCCGGCATTCAGTACGTGATCACGACCGACCACGACAGCGTTAGCGAGGGATCCGCCGCGCGCGAACCCGGCTGCCCGCAGGCGGTCCACTTCGTCCAGAAGTCCGAACGTACGCGCTCTGCTCAGCTCCGTTTTGAACGTCTCCGTATCGAAAAACAGACAGGCTTCCTGCCGGCGAATCAGCGGATTGTCGAAGTCAATTTCGAAGCTCATGGAGAAGCCGTGATCCGGAAGCAGCATCGCAGTGCCGCCATCTTCTATGACGGTGATGGGCTTCAGCACCTTGATCGCACGCCTTGCTGCGTCTTGTTCGACGATGCCGGCGCATGCGATCAGGAACAGAAAAGGCTCGGCGCTGCCGTCCATGATTGGCACTTCCGGCCCACAGACTTCTACGATCGCGTTGTCAATCGCGGTGCCGGCGAGAGCTGCCATCAGATGCTCGACTGTGCCTATCGTCGTTCCCTCGCCATTCGACAGTGTCGTACAGAGAGAAGAAGGGACCGTATTGGCCCAGCTCGCACGGATGGTGGCAGCCGAACCTTGGCGGCGGAACACAATTCCAGCGTCGGGCGGGGCGGGATGCAACGTTATCCCCACCCTCTCACCCGAGTGAAGCCCAATCCCCCGGCATCCAATAGCTGCTTTGAGAGTCTGCTGAGATGCCGTCGCGAACTCCCCCAGCATGCGACAGTCTTTTCGAAGTTGATCCCCTAGCAACCACTAGGCTAACTTCGCCGCAACTTCTCCCCAAATCACTCTTTGTTGCCGATTGTTACACGAGCCGCGTTCCAGGCTCGTGGGTGATAGAGTTCGGGGCACCGTGGGCTCAGTTCGCTTGGCGGCGCAGGAAGGCGGGTATGTCGAGCAGATCGTCCTCCTTGCTCAAATTCGGTCGATCTTCAGGCTCTAGCGGAGCCAGCCGGGGTTGATTGCTCGGCTGGGCGGGCGGTTTTGCTGGAAGAACAGCGGCATGTGGTCCGGGCTCAGGCCTGGTCGTCCGTGCGCGGCCCACACCCGTGACGCGCTCGATTAGGCTAGGTACCCGCCCTTTGGGCTTCGCCGGCGCCTCTTTGGCAGCGGGAGGGACGACAGGTTGGCTCAACGGGATCGGCCGTGCCGGCCCGGCATCGGCCGGCTTCGGGGCAATAAACGCGCCATTGCGCATTGCCGCACTCTCCGCGGCCTCGGCTGCGTGCGGCACAGCCTCGGCGTCGTTACCCGGCTGCTGACTCGCTCGCGCCTGCGCCGCATTCTGCGTCAGCACCGGAGATGCATAGCCTGCCGTGGCCTCGCGCACCGGCGGCACCGAGTCACGGCTGCTGACAAGACTGATTGCCGGCCGCGGCTGAGAAACCGCTTGGGCGTCGATACCGGTGGCTACCACCGAAATTCGTATCTTGCCCTCAAGCCTCTCGTCGAATGTCGAGCCGAAGATGATGTTGGCTTCGGGATCCACTTCCTCGCGGATGCGGTTTGCCGCCTCGTCCACCTCAAACAAAGTCATGTCGAGGCCGCCGGTGATGTTGATCAGAACGCCTCTGGCGCCCTTCATCGAGACATCTTCGAGTAGCGGGTTCGAAATCGCAGCTTCGGCAGCATCGGTGGCGCGTTTCTCGCCTTCGGCCTCGCCTGTCCCCATCATCGCCTTCCCCATTTCCCCCATTACCGTGCGGATGTCGGCGAAATCGAGGTTGATGAGCCCCGGCATCACCATCAGGTCAGTGACGCCGCGCACGCCAGAATGAAGGACGTCGTCTGCCATCTTGAACGCGTCGGCAAAGGTCGTGCGCTCGTTGGCGATACGGAACAGGTTTTGATTCGGGATGATTATCAAGGTGTCGACAAACTTCTGCAGCTCTTCGATGCCGGCCTCGGCGCTGCGCATCCGATGGCTGCCCTCGAAGTGAAAGGGCTTGGTCACCACACCTACCGTCAATATCCCCGATTCGCGAGCGATTCGCGCAATGACCGGTGCGCCCCCGGTACCCGTGCCGCCGCCCATTCCGGCGGTGATAAACACCATGTTGGAGCCGTTCATCGCCTCAAGGATCTCGTCCAGCGCTTCCTCTGCCGCGGCCCGGCCGACATCGGGTCGCGAACCGGCGCCGAGTCCCCGGGTGACGCCGATGCCGAGCTGAATCTTTTGTGATGCGCTCGATTGCTGCAGCGCCTGAGCGTCGGTGTTGCAAACCACGAACTCGCACCCAATCAAGTTCGAGCGGATCATGTTGTTGACGGCGTTTCCCCCAGCGCCGCCCACGCCGACCACCGTGATGCGGGGTTTCATCTCGTGCTCGTCTTTCGGGATGCTCAGATTGATCATGCGGTTGTCCTCCACTGCAACGGTGCCCTAACGATACCCGGTCTGGTCCGGGCTCCCCCCTCGCTGGCTCACGCGGTGGCCGGGCGAGCAACAAACCGAATCTGCCTCAGAAGTTCTGCTTCAACCAATATCCCAATCGTCCAAAGACGCCCCTCGGCGGGCCCCCCAAGCTGTGCTTCGCACCCGAAACCTCGGCTCGCTCCGAGAGGGCGAAATGCAGTAATCCCGCGGCCGTGGCGAAGGCCGGGCCGCCAGTCGCCTCGGCGAGGCCGGCAACTCCCTGCGGCCGACCGACTCGGACTTGCTTGTCAAGGATCAACCCCGCGAATTCGCGCGCTCCATGCAGCTGACAGGCGCCGCCGGTCAGCACGACACGCCGGCCCGCCACCTTGTCAAACCCGCTCGCCTCCAGACGATTGCGCACGAGTTCGAAGGTTTCCTCGATCCGCGGCGCGATGATGCCGACAAGCAGCGATTTCGGCACGTGATTGACATGCCCTTCGTCTTCTTCGCCGATTTGCGGGACGGCAATCATTTCGCGCTCGTCGGTGCTCGACGCGATGGCGCTGCCGAAAAGCGTCTTCATGCGCTCGGCGTGGGCGACGGATGTCGAGAGCCCGCGTGCGATATCGTTGGTGACGTGCGCCCCGCCGACCGGGACATAGTCAGCAAAAATAAGGTTGCCGTCGAAGAATACCCCGACCGTCGTCGTTCCGCCGCCCATGTCGATGACGGTCACACCGAGACCGATTTCATCTTCGACAAGGCAGGACAGTCCCGAGGCATAGGGGCTGACGACAAGGCCCTCGATTTCAAGATGCGAGCGCCCGACGGCGGAAGTGTGGTTGCGCACGCTCGCGGCGCTCGCGGTCACGACATGCATGTTGACCCCGAGCCGCTCGCCAAGCATGCCTCGCGGGTCACGGATGCCACGGCTGTCGTCGACCGAGAATCCGACCGGTACCGAGTGAATGATCTGGCGATCGCCGGGCTCGCGCATCACGTAGCCCTGCTCAAGTGCCCGCCGCATATCGGCGTCGGTAATCTCGCGCCCGGTGACTGCGATTTCCGCCCTGATGATGCGGGAAGCCGAGAAGCCGCCCGACAAATTTACCAGGACACTCTCTATCGTGTCGCCCGCCATCTCTTCAGCGGCGTGCACGGCGTTCAGAATAGATTTGCCGGCTGAGTCGAGGTCTACGATGGTCCCACTGCGCACACCGCGGGAGATCTGATGACCGATGCCCAGGACACGCGGCTTGTCGTCCTCCACGCGGGCGATGAAGCAGCAAATCTTGGTGCTGCCGATATCGAGCGCAGCAGTTAGGCTGCCTCGCGGCCGGATCGGCGGCTTGCGCGGCCTCGCCTGACCATCGGCGCCGGCAGCCGCGGACCCTTTCCGGCGCTTTGCGCGTGACGGTGCTTCATCTATCACGGTCATGTATTCTTCGCCGGTTGGCGTCCTTTTTTGGTCGTCGGCACTTCCTTTGCCGGCTCGGGATTCACCTTGAGAACGAGCCGGTCGGGGAGGCGTACATCGACGACCTGCACGTCGCGTTTGAGGATGCCGCTCGATCGTTCGAGGCGGGCAAGTTGCGCCCACGCGCTCGCCGGTGCGTCAGCGGGGAGCAGAACGTCGATCGCATTGTCGATGCGCAGGTTCCAGCGCCGGTCGCCAACGCGAATCGCGGCGTTGACTCTCGCTGCGAGATCGGGTTCGGTCGCCAACGTATCGAGAAGTTCGGCGGCGTGAACCGCCGCGTTTTCGCCGACCACCATCGGCAGCTTTGCAAAGCGGTCGAGGCGGGTCACCGGGATGACGTTGCCCTCGCGGTCAATCAGCTCGAGCTTGCCGCCGTGCTGCCAGAGCGCAAGGGGCTTGCGCTCGACGAGCCGCACATAGAGCGTATTGGGAAGCCGGCGCTCGACGACGGCCGAGCGGACCCAAGGCAGAGTTTCGAGTTGCTCTTTGGCGCGCCTCGGGCTCATCGCGAGGATCGGGCTGCCGGGGGCGACGCCGAGTGCCGCCACGATCGTCCCACGATCGGTTGTCTCGCGTCCTTCGACCTTGACGTCGGTCACGACGAGGCCTAACCGAACGGTGCTGTCGATTACCCGATCCTCAGCATATTGCAGCGCCGATTGCCCGAGTGGCGAGCGGTACAACTGAACTGCTCCGAAAACGCCCCCCGCCAAGAATCCCGGGACCACGATCCACAGCCCAAAACGCCGCAGAAGAGCCGGGAAGCCGTTGCGTCGCGGTCGGCGCGACGATGGCGCCTTCATGCTTCGCACGATGCGTTCTCCACCATCCAGGCGACCAGCTCGTCAAAGCAGATGCCGGCGTGGCGCGCGATGTCGGGCACCAGCGATGTCGCCGTCATACCGGGTTGGGTGTTGATTTCTAAAAGATAGAGCCGGCCGGAGCCTCCCGGCGTATCGTCATAACGCAGATCTGCGCGGCTCACCCCACGGCATCCGAGCGCCCGATGGGCACGCAGGGCGATCTCGAGCGCTTCCTCGTATATTGCCGACGGAACCGGCGCCGGTGTCAGGTGATCCGACCCGCCCGCGGAATATTTCGCCGTGTAATCGTAGAAGCTCCCCTGCGGGATGATCTCGCAGACACCGAGCGCTCGGTCGCCCATCACCGCGGCGGTGAGCTCGCGTCCGGGAATAAAACGCTCGACCAGCATCTCCGGACCGTAGCGCCAATTCAACACCTCCTCCCGCCAGGAATTGTCATTGATGCGCACGATGCGCACGCCAACGCTCGATCCCTGGTTGAGCGGTTTGACGACAAAGGGCGCCGGCATCGGATCACGCTCGGCCAACTCCCAAGGCGCAGCGACCAGGCCTTCTGCGACCGGCAGGCCGGCGCCGCGAAAAATCGCCTTCGCGGTCGGCTTGTGCATGGCGATCGCCGAGGCAAGCACGCCCGAGTGAGTGTAAGGAATGCCCAGCATCTCGAAAACGCCCTGCACTGTGCCGTCTTCCCCGCCGATCCCGTGCAGCGCGTTGAAAATGATATCCGGACGAGGCTCCAGAGCGCGCAGCAGCGCCGGCAGGTCGCGACCGACGTCGATGAGGCGCACCTTATAGCCACGATCGACCAGTGCCTTCGCACATTCCCGTCCGCTCGACAACGAAACCTCGCGTTCTTGCGACCACCCTCCCATTACTACGGCCACAGTCTTGCTCACATTGCCCCCCGGCCAATCACGCTTGGCGTCGGCAATCCCGTGAGGGCTGAGGGCCAAGAGCGAGCGAGCGACACAAAGCAATTTCTTGCTTCCCGCTCTCGCGGGAATAACGGATCAGGCCGTGACGATCCCGGCAGTGGGTTGCCGATCCGCTCGATCTCCCACTCCAGCAGAATCCCGGAGTTTGCGCAGACGCGGCATCTGACCTCCTCGCCGAGGCCCTCGAGATCGGCCGCAGTCGCGTTCCCTGTGTTGATCAGGAAATTTGTGTGCTTTAGCGAGACCATTGCCCCGCCTCGAGCGAGACCTCGGCACCCGGCAGCGTCGATCAGGCGCCATGCGCTCTCGCCCGGTGGGTTTTTGAACGTCGATCCCCCGGTGCGAGCGCGCACGGGCTGTGTTGCTTCTCGGGCGGCACGGATCTCGGCCAGTCGAGACGCGATCGCAGCACGTTCTCCGAACTCACCCCGCAAACGCGCGCCAACAAAGGTCCAGGTCGGGTCGACGTCGCTGTGGCGATAGGAAAGTCTCAGCGCTTCGCAGTCGACCTCACGGGTTCGCCCGCTGCGGTCTATCGCGGTCGCGGAAACCAGCACGTCTTTGATTTCCCGGCCATAAGCCCCGGCGTTCATGCGGAGAGTGCCCCCGATCGACCCTGGGATGCCCGAGAGAAATTCGAGCCCACCAACTCCTGCGTCCGCCGCGGCGAACGCCACGACGCGATCCAGTGCCGCCGCACCGACGCTGACTTCGTTGCCTTCTATAGCGATCGCCGCACATCCCCGCCCCAGGCGGATCGTAACACCGGGGATGCCGCCGTCGCGCACCAGTAGATTCGACCCGATCCCGATCACCGTCACCGGCATATCAGGCGGCAGCGCCGCCAGAAACAAGGCGAGGTCCACGGCGTCGGCAGGGCGGAATAATACCTCCGCCGCCCCACCGACACCGAACCAGGTCTGTTTACCGATGGGCGAGTTAGTGGTCAGCCGACCCCGCACCGGAGGGAGCTGCGCGAGCGGCGCTGAAGTTGGAGCCTTGCGTGTCAGGATCATGCGACCCGGCTCGGCGAGTGCAGCGCCGCGAGGTCACCGGGCAGGCTGTTGGCCCAACCCGTGATCGACCCGGCGCCCAAACACACGACCATATCGCCCGGCTGCGCCAGTTCTCCAATCGCCGGAGCGAGCGAGCTCGCATCGGTTAAAGGGCGCACATTGCGGTGGCCATGCTCGATCAAGCCGGCGACCAGCGCCTCCCGACTGACGCCCTCGATCGGCGCCTCGCCAGCCGCATAGATATCCGCCATCAAGACGATGTCAGCGTCGTTAAAACAGGTGCAGAAATCATCGAACAGATGGAAGACGCGGGTGAAACGGTGCGGTTGCACGACCGCAATCAGCTTGCCCTCGACAATCGCCCGCGCCGCTTTCAACACTGCCGCGATCTCGACCGGGTGGTGGGCGTAATCGTCGATGACGGTGACGCCGTTCCATTCCCCCGTCCTGGTAAAGCGACGTTTAACGCCTTTGAAGTTGTACAATGCCCCCCGTAAAGCGTCATCGCCGAGCGCCATTGCCTCGGCGACAGCCGCCGCGGCGAGCGAGTTTTGCACGTTATGCCGGCCGAACATCGGCAAGAACAGGTTTGGGATCGTGCGCCCCCGATCACCGAAGGCCTCAGATACGACGATGTCGTACCGTGCGCCGTCGCGCCCGAGCTGAACCTCGACGGCGCGAATATCGGCCTGCGGGCTGAAACCGTAAGTGAGCACACGCCGGTCGGACAGTTTGGGGATCATCTGCTGGACGACCGGATGATCGATGCACAGGGCCGCGAAGCCGTAAAACGGGATGTTACCGACAAAATCCTCGAAGGCTTCACGCAACGCGTCGAAGCTCTGATAGAAATCGAGGTGCTCGGGATCAATGTTGGTGACGACAGCGATCGTGGCCGGTAATCGCGTGAAGGTCCCATCGCTCTCATCAGCCTCGACCACCATCCACTCACCGGCGCCCAATCGGGTGTTGGTGCCGTAGGCATTGATGATGCCGCCATTGATAACGGTGGGGTCGAGCTGCGCCGCTTCGAGCAATGCACCGATCATCGACGTTGTTGTCGTCTTGCCGTGCGTCCCGGCGACGGCCAGCGACCATTTGAGCCGCATTAGTTCGCCGAGCATCTCGGCGCGCCGCACCACCGGGATGCGACGCACCCGGGAGGCGATGACCTCCGGATTGTCCGGCTTGACCGCGGAGGAGATCACAACGACTTCGGCAGCGCCAAGATTCTCGGCCTCGTGACTTATGGCGACAGGAATCCCAAGGTCGATCAGGCGGCGGACATTGGCGCCATCCGCGAGGTCGCTGCCCTGCACCCGATAGCCGAGATTATGTAATACCTCGGCAATGCCGCTCATGCCGATGCCGCCAATGCCGATAAAATGGATTGGCCCGATCGAGCGGGGCAGCGCCCTCATGCCGCGCGCCCCTGGGGCACTGAACCGAGGCCCCCGCCGAGCTCAACCGCTATCTGCGCGAGCTGGCCCGCCGCATCCCGTCGGCCAAAGTCGCGGGCACGTTGCGCTGCCGTGGTCAGAGCCGCCTTGTCGCCGAGCAGGCTTTCCAGCTGAAGCGCAAGGCTGTCGGCTCGCATCTCTGCTTGTGGAATTAACCACCCGCCTCCGGCCGCTACGAATGCCTCGGCGTTCGCTGTCTGGTGATCATCGGTTGCATACGGGTACGGAATCAGTAAAGCCGGACGGCCGATAGCAGCCAGCTCAGCCAGGGTTGACGCGCCCGCCCGGCAAATCGCCAGCTGCGCCCGCGCGAAGCGCTCAGGCAGATCGCCGAAGAAGCTCTGCAGCTCGGCCTGGATGCGACTTTTCTTGTAGACCGCCTCCGCGGCGGGCAGATCCTCTGGCCGAGCCTGATGGCTGACCCGCAGCAGCTCGCGTAACCGCGTGGGCAGAGCGGCGAGCGCGGCCGGCACCACCTCGCTCAGCATTCGTGCGCCTTGACTGCCGCCCACAACGGCAAGCTCGATCGGACCGCCCCGTTGCGGCGGCTTGTACATCGTATGAGCGACGGCGAGAACCGTCGGCCGCACCGGGTTTCCGGTATGGACGGCGCGGGAGCTGTGGGTCGGCCGCAGACCAGCGGTCGTCGAGAAACCCGTCGCGATCTTCCGCACCCGCGGTACCAGGAGCCGATTGGCTCGGCCGAGAACCGCATTCTGTTCGTGGATCAAGCTCGGCAGGCCCAGGTAAATGGCCGCCAGCATAGTTGGAACCGAGGGATAGCCCCCGAACCCGATCACGCAACCCGGGGCCAGCCGCCGCAGCACTCGTCGCGCCTGCAGCGTGCCTAAGGCCAGTTCGCCGAGCGCGTGAGCTGCATGTGCCGGACCGCCTCCGAGCTGTGCCGCGCGCACATAATGGACAATGATTTCGGGAACCCCCCCCGCAAAGGCGTCAGCCCGTGCATCACTGAGGAGATGAACCTCGCTGCCGCGCCCCAGGAGTTCTAGCGCCAGCGCCTCGGCCGGGAATAGATGTCCGCCGGTGCCTCCCGCAGCGAGCACGAAACGCAAGCTCATAGCTCACCCCCGCCAAGCCGCCGTCGCGTCAGCGCGAGCATCATTCCCATCCCCAGCCCGAGCGCCAGCAGGGAGGACCCGCCATAGGACAAAAACGGCAATGTCATACCCTTGGTCGGGATCAGGTGCAGGGTGGATGCCATATTTATGGCGGCCTGCAGCCCAAACTGGACCAGCAGACCGGTCGCGGCGAGCAGGACGAACAGATTGCCTTCCTGCGACATCCGCGAAAATCCCCGCAGCACAATGAACGCGAACAGCGCAACTATCACTAGACAGACAACAACGCCGAATTCTTCTCCGGCCACTGCAAAGACGAAATCGGCATGCGCATCCGGCAGGACGTCCTTGACCGTGCCTTCGCCCGGCCCGCGGCCCCAGAGCCCGCCATTTGCGAAGGCCTCGATCGATCGGTTCACCTGATAGCTGTCACCGCCGGAGGGATCGAGGAAACGATCGACCCGAATCCTGACATGCGGCAAGTAAACGTAAGCGCCAACCAGACCGCCGATCCCCGCGAGGGCACCGGTGAATACCCAATAGACCCGCAGTCCGGCCATAAAAAATTGTGCGAACCAGACGGCTGCAACGACGGCCGCCATGCCGATGTCGGGCTGCTTTATCAGCATCGCGACGATAACCAGAAACAGTCCCGTGCAGATCAGATTCCCGGGAAAACCGGGATGAAGCTTCTGCTCGGCGAACAACCAAGCGGCTACGACGGCGAAGGTCGGCTTCACGAATTCGGAGGGCTGCAGCGATAAACCCGGAAGGTTTATCCAGCGCCGCGCACCTTTGATCTCGACCCCAACTACAAAAGTCAGAGCCAGCAGGCCGAGCCCGATCGCAAAACCGACCAGGGCAATGCGCCGGATGTTGCGCGGCGGTTGGAGCGAGACGGCAAACATCAGGCCAATCGCCAGTGGCAGCATAGCGAGATGACGACGGACGAAATGCAGCCCGTCATACCCGATCCGTTCGGCAACCGGTGGGCTCGCCGCCAGGCTCATGACAACACCAAAGCCGATCAACATCGTTAGAGCTGCAAGGCTCCAACGATCGACGGTCCACCACCATCGCGCGACCGGGCTCTGATCGATGCGGGCGAAGCTCATGGTGGGAGGGGCGAAGTAGGCCGGCCCGCGTCAGCTGCCATCGCGGCCTCAGCGAAGCTTCAGCGTGGCGAGTCCGACGATCGCGAGGATCCAGGCAATAATCCAGAAGCGGATCACGATCGTCGGCTCTTCCCAGCCGAGCTGTTCAAAGTGATGGTGCAATGGGGCCATGCGGAAGACGCGACGCCCCGTCATCTTGAAGCTCGCAACCTGAACGATGACCGATATCGCTTCGAGCACGAACAGGCCGCCAATGATCGCGAGCACAAGCTCGTGCTTGGTGATGATACTGATCGTGCCGAGCGCGGCGCCGATTGCCAATGACCCGGTATCGCCCATGAAGACCATCGCGGGTGGCGCGTTGAACCAGAGAAACCCGAGGCTCGCCCCGACCATTGCACCGCAGAAGACCGTGAGCTCGCCCGCCCCGACCACGTGATGAATCTGCAAGTAGTTGGCAAACACCAAATTGCCGACAAGGTAGGCGATAAATGCGAAACAGCCCGCGGCGATCATCGAGGGCACAATCGCCAGCCCATCGAGGCCATCGGTCAAGTTGACGGCGTTCGAGGCGCCGATAATCACGAAAACACCGAACGGAACAAAGAACCAACCGAGCTGCAATAGCACGGTCTTGAAAAACGGCACGGCAAGCGCGCTACCAAGCCCCGCCGGGCTCAGATAGGCGATGGCGATGCAGGCGGCGGCACCGAGCGCAGCCTCGAGCGCGAGCCTCGCACGTCCAGAGAGCCCATTATGCGAGTTCTTGGTCAGTTTGCGGTAGTCGTCGAAGAAACCGATCAGTCCGAACCCGGCGGTGACAAGGAGCACGATCCATACATACGGGTTTGTTAGGTCCGCCCATAGCAGGGTCGAGCTGGTTAGGGCGAGAAGGATCAGGAAACCGCCCATTGTCGGGGTTCCCTTCTTGCGAGTCAGATGGCCGTTGGGACCGTCCGGACGAATCGGCTGACCATTGGTCTGTTTCCGGCGCAGCCACAGAATGAGGTGCGGACCCAGGACAAAGCTAATCAGCAGCGCGGTGACAACTGCCCCGCCCGAGCGAAATGTGATGTACCGGAACAGGTTGAAGACTTGGAATTGGTCGGCGAGGGGATAGAGCAGCGGGTAGAGCATCGGTCACCCCTCTGGCCGGCCGGATTGCGCACGCAGGTGATCGACGATCCGGTTGACGCCCACGCTTCGGGATCCTTTGACCGTCACGATATCACCCGGTTCGAGAAAGGCTGACACCGCGGGGAGTGCTTCCTCGGGTGATGGCCATAGTCCCCCTCGAACCCGCTCTGGCAGAACGCGGTAGAGGGCAGCCATTGCCGCGCCGACGAGGAAGATGCGATCGACCTTGGCTGCAGCGAGCGGCTCGGCGAGTTCGCAGTGAAGCCGATCAGATGCCTCACCAAGCTCGAGCATGTCGCCGAGTACCGCGACCCGCCTTCCGCCTGGGCCCGGCTCGGTGGCACCAAGCACGGAAAGCGCCGCCCGCATCGCCGCCGGGCTCGCGTTATAACTCTCGTCGATCAGGCTGAGGATCCCCGTGCGCCAAGCGAGTTCGTAGCGGCAGCCCCGGCCCGGCAAGGCCTCGAGCCCGGCCAACATCGCCGCGGCCTGTCCGACCTCCGCCGTGCAGACCCAGGCCGTGGCGAGCACGGCGAGCGAATTCATGACCCAATGCCGTCCGGGAAGCGGCAGCGAATACCGAAAAACCGCGCCGGAAATCGAAGCCTCGACCATGCTGCCGCGGGAATCGAGCACGCAGTCGAGGAGGCGAACCTGCGCGTCGGAATGAGCTCCGAAACTGATCACTTTGGCGCCGCTAGCCATCGCCGCCGAAACCAGTCGTGAGTAGTAGGCGTTGTCACGATTCAGGATCGCGGTCCCCGCGGGCGCGAGCCCAAGAAAGATCTCGGCCTTGGCGTCGGAGATCGCCTCGACAGAAGGGAAGAACCCGAGGTGAGCCGGCTCTACGGTCGTGATCACCGCGACGTGAGGCCTGACTAAGCGTGTCAGGCTCGCGATCTCGCCCTGATGGTTCATACCGAGCTCAAAGATCCCGTATGTGGCGCCCACAGGTAAACGAGCGAGCGACAGCGGCGATCCCCAATGATTGTTGAGCCCGCCGGCCGAGGCATAGGTCGAGCCAGATGGCGCGAGCGCGAGCCGCAGCGCCTCCTTAGTCCCGGTCTTGCCGACGCTGCCGGTAACCGCGATAATGCGGCCGCGGCTGCGCCGCCGCGCGGCCGCACCGAGATCGCACAGCGCGGCCAACGTATCGCCGACGCGGAACAACGGGCCACCCGTCTGGTCCGGCACTTCCCGATCGACCATCGCGGCAGCGGCACCGCGCTGCAGCGCTGCGCCAACAAAATCGTGACCATCGTGATTGGGGCCGCGCAGAGCAACGAAAAGATCGCCTGCAACGAGGCTGCGGGTATCGATCGATACGCCTGTCGCAACCCATTCCGCCGAGCTCCACCCGCCGGTCGCTGCCTCGGCATCGGCAGAGGTCCACAGCGGAATCACCAGCCATTCCTCCCGGCGGCCGACGGGCGTCCCGTCCCGGCGAGTTCACGGGCGACCATGGCGTCGTCGAAGGGATTTGTTTTGGCGCCGACGATTTGCCCGGTTTCGTGGCCTTTGCCTGCGATCACGAGGACATCGCCGAGGGCAAGTCCAGCGATCGCCGTAGCGATTGCTTCGCGGCGATCACCGATCTCGGCGGCGTTCGGGGCAGCATCGAGGATGGCGCGTCGGATCTTAGCGGGCGGCTCGGTTCGTGGATTATCGTCGGTCACGTAAACACGGTCGGCCAACCTCGTCGCAATTTGGCCCATCATAGGACGCTTGCCGGGATCGCGATCGCCACCGCAGCCGAATACGACCACGAGCCTGCCACGGGCATGCGGGCGCAACGCGGTAAGTACAGCTGCCAGCGCATCCGGCGTATGAGCATAATCGACGACGATGGCGGCGCCCTGGTGCTCGGCGACGAATTGTATCCGGCCGGGAACGCCGGACAAACTGGTGAGCGCCGCGGTTGCGGCCTCGGGTGCGGCGCCGGTCGCGATGACCAATCCGAGGGCAGCCAGAGCATTCATCGCCTGGAAGTCGCCGGCGAGCCGCAGGACCAGCTCGTCACGTCGCCCCAAAACTTCGAGCACAACGGCTTGGCTGCCGGCCTGCGGCTCTCGAGCGACGAGCCGAAGATCGGCCGCCGGGTCGGCGCCGTATGCGATCACCGGATGACCGCCATCGCCGCAAAGCGATTTTAGGCGAGCGAACTCGCCACTGTCCCGATTGAGGACGGCGACACCGCCAGGGGCCAAAAGCTCCGTAAAGAGGCGCTCCTTCGCCGCACGGTAATGCGCCATGTCGCCGTGATAATCGAGATGATCGCGGGTCAGGTTGGTAAAACCCGCAGCCGCGATCGTCAAACCGTCGAGCCGGAACTGCTGCAGCCCATGGCTCGATGCTTCGATCGCCACATGCTCGACGCCGTCTCGTGCGAGCCCCGCCAAATCGCGATGCAGCTCCATTGGATCCGGCGTCGTCAGCGCGCCGGGCCGACGCTCGATGGGTGTCACCAATCCTAATGTGCCGAGGCTCGCGGCCGGGTAGCCGAGTGCCCACCAAATCTCGCGCGTGAAATGAACGACCGAAGTCTTGCCGTTGGTGCCGGTTACTGCAGCGAGTTCCCGCGGCTGGCGACCGTGGAAACGCGCTGCCATCAGCGCCAGCTTGCGGCGCGGGTTGGCGTCGGCCAGGATCGCGATACGATTGCGCTGCTCCGGGGAAAGGGTCAGCGCTTCTGCATTGTCAGTTAGAATCGCAACCGCGCCGCGCGATATTGCGTCGACGGCAAACTGCCGCCCGTCCTGCCGTGTGCCGGGGAGGGCCGCAAATAGGAAGCCCGGTTGAACAACTCGCGAATCGGAGGTCAGGCCGAGAATATCGGAGTCGGCAAACCCGAGGGGCACCGGCGTCGGGGCGATCAGCTCAGTAATTTTCAACCCGCTTGCCCTGTAGACTTTCGATCGCCAACGCCCGCTGGATTTCGGGCGAGTTTTCTTCAACTGGTTGCACACCGAGAAGCGGGGCGATACGCTGAACGATGCGGCTTGTCGCCGGTGCCACCGTCCAACCCGCGGTGGCGTAGCCGTGGCTCTGCTTGTTCGGGTGAGGTTCGTCAACCACCGTCAAGATCAGATATTTCGGGTCGTTTATCGGGAAGACCCCCACAAAGCTCGAAAGCAGCTGCTTTTCTGCATAATGTTTGCCCGAAATCTTCTCAGCCGTGCCAGTCTTGCCGCCCACCACATAGCCTGGAGCCGCGGCCATCGTGCCGGTCCCGTGTTCAACCACTAATCGCATTAGTTTGCGCATTTGTTCCGAGGTCTTGGGCGAGATTACCTGCTGACCTTCCGGCGTTGAGCCGGGCGGCAATTTGACCAACGTCGCCTGGCGAAGGATCCCGCCATTGACAAGCGCCGCAGCGCCGCTGGCAAAACTCAACGGTGTTACCGAGATGCCGTGGCCAAAGGCGATTGTCATCACATTGACCTCGCGCCACTTTGCCGGAAAATGCGGAGCTGCCCTTTCCGATACCTCGATTTTCGGAGTTTTCAGCAGGCCGAGCCGAGCGAGGAACTCTCGCTGCCTTTGGCCGCCGGCGGCCATGGCCATCTTGGCTGCGCCAATATTTGACGAATACATGAGGATTTCAGGAACGTTCAGGACCCGATGCTTGCCGTGGTAATCCCCGATCGTGAAGCGCCCGATATGAATGGGATGGGTCGCGTCGTAGGTACTGGCGAGTGTGGAGGTGCCGCCGTCGAGAGCCATTGCGACGGTGAAAATCTTGAAGATTGAACCGAGTTCGTAAACGCCCAGCGTGTTCCGATTGAACATCCGGTCTGCGATTTTGATGTCTGGGTGATCCGGGTCGAGGGCGCCAGGGTGGTTCGGATCGAAATCGGGCAGCGACACCATAGACAGGACTTCGCCGGTGTTGACGTCCATGATCAAGCCGGCAGCGCCCTTCGCGGTGAAATCGTCGATGACGCGCTGCAATTCCTCACGCAAGACGTATTGGATTCGGAGATCGAGCGACAGCTGCAAAGGGTCCCGACGCCCCTTCAGCGTGTCGTCTAGACCCCGTTCGATACCCGCAAAGCCCGCATTGTCGATCCCGGTGTAGCCAACAACATGGGCCGTTAGCGCCCCATCGGGATAAACGCGGCGCTCCTCATGCTCGAACTGTACCCCCGGAATGCCGAGCCGATTGACCTCATATTGCTCCCTCGGCAGCAAATGGCGCTTTATGTATACAAAGCTTTTGGCCGAGGTCAGCTTTGCGTAAAGCTCAGCGCTGTTAAGACCTGGAAATACTCGGAGCAACTTGCGAGTGGCATCAGCGGCGTCGAGGATCTGTTTCGGATTGGCGTAGACGGAAGGGCTGTCAAGCGTCGTGGCGAGCAGTCTGCCATTGCGGTCAACGATGTCTGCCCGGGCGGGGGCAGGGGGCGGCGGAATTCGGATCCGCGGCATGTGCGACTGCGCCGTGCCGCCTTCGAACAGCACCACCTCGACGAGCCGCAATGCAACCGTAGAAAAGACGCAAGCGAACAGAATACTGGTAAAGAATAGCCGAGCGCGGCAAGCCTCGAGTGCTCTTCTCGCCGGCCCTTCCGGGATGACGGGCGCGCACGGCGGTGGTTTGAAGTGCCGCGGTCGACAGGGGTTGTCATCGAGAAATTGTGCTGTGATCGTCATCGGCTGGTCATGATTTGAGCAATCAGATCATCGAGCGATTTCGCCCGGCGGGGTGGCGTCGCTCGTGCTGTCTTGGCCGGCGCCCCCTTGGCGAGCTGCTGCGGGGCAGGTGCCGCGGGCTTTTCCAGCAACGCCGGCATTGCGCGCAGTGCGCTCGTTGTCTGTGGCGGCTCGACTTCCGGCTTGACCGGGGTGGAAGTCTGCGCCGGCACACCGTCCGACTGACTCGGCGGCACGCTCGGCTCGGCGGCAGCCACAACCGCGGCACTTTCAACCGGAGCCGGCGGCGGTGCGGGCGGCGGTGGCCGCATTGGAATATCCGCGACCGTCGTGCGAAGCTGCTTTGTCGAGATTGGCGTGAGCGACATGAACTGGCGGTTCATCGCTTCGAGGGTCTCGGGCCGGGTCAGGTAAGCCCACTCGGCGTCAAGCACATGAGTTTCGTGTTCCTCTGCCGCAATTGCCCGATTGGTTCGCGCCAACTCGTCCTCCAGCGCCTGAACCTGGTATTTGACGCCGAACATCGCGAAGCCCGTGGCCGAGACGAGAACCAGCCAGAACAGCGCTCCAAGCCTGATCATGCTTGCGGCACACCTCGCCGATCGAGGGCCAGTCGCTCGAAATGCGGCAGCCAGGGCGGTGACCCTGTTCGTTCGGCTGCGCGCAGACGAGCCGACCGTGCCCGTGGGTTGCGCGCGATCTCTGCCTCGCTCGGCTTGAGCACCCGCCGAGAGATCAATCTGAAGCTCGGCGCTGCGGCGGTCCGAACGGGCATATGGCGAGATGCGGCTGGCGCTGCGTCGCTGCGCCGGCGCAGGAATTCCTTGACCCTACGATCCTCAAGGGAGTGGAAGGAGACAACGGCGAGGCGACCGCCGGGGGCAAGCAACTGCTCAGCGGCTGCCAGACCGTGATCGAGCTGGTTTAGCTCGTCATTTACAGCGATCCGGAGCGCCTGGAACGTGCGCGTCGCTGGATCCTGTCCCGGCTCGCTACCGGGTATTGCCGCGCGCACGATGTCGGCGAGGTCGCTTGTGCGCCGGATTGGCTGGCGTTGCCGCGCCGACGCGATCGCCCGAGCAATTCGACGTGCGTAACGCTCTTCACCCAAAGTTCGGATCAGTTCCGCAAGCTCGGCTTCGGACACGAGAGCCACGAGATCCGCGGCAGTTCGTCCCCGACCGCTCATGCGCATATCAAGCGGCCCATCATAGCGAAATGAGAACCCGCGTTCGGGCGCATCGAGCTGCAGAGAGGAGATCCCGAGGTCGAGCGCGACACCAGCGATGGGGTTCAGATTACGCGGCGCGAGCAGCTGTGCCATTTCGCCAAACCGGCCTTCAATAACCTCCAGGCGCCCGTCATACCGCTCGGCGAGATCGCGACCAAGCCGAACCGCCTGCGGGTCACAATCGATGCCAATCACGCGACAGCGGGCCGCGACGAGCAACGCCTCACTATACCCACCGCCCCCGAAGGTACCGTCGACATAGACGGCGTTGTCGCGCGGAGCCAAGGCGGCCAGCGCGGCGTCGAGCAGGACGGGGATATGCCGGGAAGGCTTCATCGCCGCAGACTCCGCGGCCCGCGGGATCGGTCGAGCCGAACCTGGCCGCCGATTGCTCATTCCCGGTGGCGCCCGGTAGAGCCACCCAGCGGCGGCAAACTTGTCCCTTGTTGGCGAGCGCGCTCGCGCAGCATTGCCTGATGATCGGCAAAGCGAGAGGGCTCCCAAATCTGAAAGCTCTTCCCAAGCCCGACGAAAGCCGCGCTGTCGGTGATATGAGCGTACTCGGCGAGATTTTCGGGCA
Organism: Allostellaceae bacterium; assembly: GCA_049799535.1. Lineage (GTDB taxonomy): Bacteria > Pseudomonadota > Alphaproteobacteria > ATCC43930 > CGMCC-115725 > AP-15. The sequence continues at coordinate 22,627 of JBARIB010000809.1, forward strand.
GAATGATTCGTCCCTCGGGGTCAAAGGACAGCGGTTGCGTCGCGGCGAACAGCATCGACAAATTCTCGTGTTCTTCGGAGAATTCGTCGAGGGTGTTCAGCCGTTCGCTCATCTCCTCCATCCGCTTGATACCGCTGGCGTCCAGCGCTTCATACCGGAACGAGGGGAAGACGACGATGCCCGGAAAGCTTTGCTCCGCAACCG
>JBARIB010000810.1:0-3328 GCA_049799535.1 Allostellaceae bacterium
GCCGTTGCCCGCTCCACGCCGAATGCGCCGGCCGCGGCCAGCGCGGCGATCACCAATTTTTTGATCGGGGCCTGCATTCGTCACCTCCAATCCATCAAGCGGATTTAAGCCTTGCCGAGCGCGTCGAGGACGCTCGCGGCGGTCAGGATCTGCGGCAGTACGACGGGTTCGCCCTTGCCGGTGTAGAGCAGATATAGCGGCACGCCGCTGCGGCCGAATTGCTGCAAGAGCTTGGTGATCTCAGGGTTTTGGTTCGTCCAGTCGCCTTTGAGCGGGACGATGCCGCGCTTGGCGAAGGCGTCGCGGACAGCGTCACTGTCGAGGGCGACCCGCTCGTTAATGAGACAAGTCACGCACCAGGCAGCGGTCAGATTGACGAAAACCGGCTTGCCCTCGGCCTCCAACGCCGCCAGCCGCTGGGTCGAAAAAGGCTCGTAATGCAAACCGTCCTGCGCCAGGGCGTTGGCCGAGGCCGCCGCACTGTCTGCGCCGCCGGTCAACGAAGCAGCAATGAAAAGTGCCGCAGCGCCTGCGGCGGCGGCCAATCCAGCCCCCAAACTGCGGCCGCGCAGGGCGGCATGCCGTGTCCGGCCATAGACCCAGACCGCAAAGCCGATCAGGACAAGCCCGAACAAGGGGCCAAAAGCCTCGCCGGGTCCCACCTCTTGGATCAACACCCAAAGGAGCCAGGCGACCGTGGCGTAGAGTGGGAAGGCAAGCACCTGCTTGACGATTTCCATCCACGCTCCTGGCTTCGGCAACACGCGCTGCCAGCCGGTGCTGAGCGATGCCAGGAGATAGGGCATGGCCAAGCCGAATCCGAGCATGAGGAAAACCCCGATCGCCACCGCGGCGGGCGCGGTCAGCGCAAAGCCGAGCGCCGAGGCCATGAACGGCGCGGTGCAGGGCGTTGCGACGATGGTGGCCAATACCCCAGTAAAGAACGTGCCCGCGAGCCCCGACCGTCTCGCGAGCCCGCCGCCGATGGCGGCGAGCGAGCCGCCAAAACCGGCGACCCCGGACAGACTCAGCGCCATCGCTAAGAGCAGATAGGCCAGCACTGCGACAAAGACCGGGGATTGCAGCTGAAACCCCCAGCCGACTGCTTGCCCCGTCGCCCGCACCGCAAGCAGAGCGCAGCCGAGCGCGGCAAAGCTCGCGAGCACGCCACCCGTGTAAGCAAGGCCGTGAGAGAGACGCTCAGAGCGATGCCCGTGCGCCTGCTGAGCAACGCTCAGCAGCTTGAGCGAAAGGATCGGAAAGACGCAGGGCATCGCGTTGAGCACGACACCGCCGGCAAAGGCCAGCAAAAGCGCCTGCCACCAGACAATCGCGTTTTCGGGAGGTGACATTGGAACGGGATTGGCGCTGATCTCGTAGGCTCGCCGGGTGCCGTCTACCCCGCGCAGCGACACCACGCCGTCGAGTGTCGCGGGGACGGCGACTGGCGGTGTGGCCTTAGGCAATATGATTTCCAGGCTGTCCCCCGCGCGTTCGATCCGCGGCTGGGCGGCGGCATCGATCAGCGACTCGCCTATCGGAAAGAACATCCCGGCGGGGTTGCGCAGCCCGGCAACGGCGCTGGCCGGAACCATGAGCCGGAAATCGCGCGCGCCCGACACAAAGCGGGTCTCGAACGGGGCCGGCTTGGGTAATGCACTGCGAGCACTAGCGAACAGCGATGCAGTGGCGGGATCCGGCGCGGCCGGTTGCGCCGCCACCGGCAATTTCAACTCTAACTTGGCGCTTCCGGGGATGCAGATATCGGCGCAGACGAGCCAGGATGTGTCTGCCGCGAGCACGGCGGTCTGCCCGGTCGCGAGTTCTTTCGCGGCGGTAACCGGGACCAGCAGATCGGTGGTACCGGCATAGCCATAATTGCCGATGCCGTTCTGCACGAAATGCTCGGGCACCGGCCAAAGGATGTGCCCCGCCGAAAAGCCGGGCGGGAGATGCCAGTCTATCGAGGTCGGCAGCCCGGAATCGCCGGGGTTGCGCCAATAAATGTGCCAGCCCGGCTTTACCTCGAGGTGAAGATCGGTCCACAGCGTCGCGCCCGGAGCGACGGACGCCCCTTCCGCGACGAGCGCGGCTTTGACGAGATCCTGGGGGGCCGGGGGCCCCTCAGCGCACGCGCCCCAAGCCGAGAAGAGCGCCGCCAAGGCAAGTGCCCCTATTCCACCAAGGCGCGCCGTGATTCGCATTCCCGCTCCGCTACGGTTCGCTACAGCGGCTCAATATACCAGCAGAAATGGGCTTGACCCGAGTGCCCTTCCAGTCGCACTTCGCCTCGCTATTCTTTGCCGAAAGACAAACCCATGAACGAACCTCGTACGCTCGCGATCGATATTGGCGGCACCGGGATCAAAGCGGCCTTGCTCGACGACACCGGCACCATCATCGGCAACCGGCAGCGGGTCCCGACACCGCCGAAGCCCATAATGCCCGAAGAACTCGTTCGCGCGATCGATGAAGCCGTGATGCCGCTTGGCAGTTTCGATCGGGTTTCGGTGGGCTTCCCGGGTTATGTGCGGGACGGCCGGGTGATCACCGCTCCTAACCTTGGCACAGAAGAACTAGCGGGCTGTGATCTGCAAGCCATCCTCGCCAACCATTTGGGCAAGCCGGTCCGAGTCCTCAACGACGCCGATGTCCAGGGGTTTGGCGCAATCGAAGGGCGGGGGATCGAAATGGTGCTGACGCTCGGGACGGGAGCCGGGTCTGCGATCTTCCGCGACGGCGAGGTCATGCCGCATCTCGAGCTCGCTCATCATCCGGTGAGCGGGAAAAGGACCTATGACGAATATATCGGTAACGCCGCCCGCAAGAAGAAGGGGAAGAAAGCCTGGAGCAAGCGGGTCGCCAAGGTCATCGATATTCTTCGCGTCGTGGTCCGTTTCGACCATCTTTATATCGGCGGTGGCAATGCGAAGGACATCACCTTTGCGCTGCCCCCGGATGTCACGATCGTTCCAAACACCGACGGACTGACCGGCGGGATCCGGCTGTGGCGCAAGGACCCGACCGCCTACGCCGCCGCCGATCACCCGAGCTCCAAAACCACGATTTCCGAGCCGCAAGACGGTCCGGCCGAGGATGAGAGAGCGCGCGAACCGGATCAGCCGTCGGGCGCCCCCGCTTAAGACTGCTTTCCGGCCAATCTGGGCCATGTCTTGATCTGGAGACTTGGGGTCCTGCTTCCACTGCTCGTCGCCGGCTGCGTCCCGCCGCCGCCGTCCGCGCCGGCTCCCGTATCGCCGCCCCCAACTGGGGTATTGGACGCGCACATCCCGCCTTTTGCGCGCTGGCCTTATCAGGCTTTCTCGCG
>JBARIB010000811.1:0-11135 GCA_049799535.1 Allostellaceae bacterium
AGGACCGCCGTGAGCATGCCAAAGCGCGTGGCCGCCATAGAGGTGAGCCATTGGCACTCTCAATATGACGCTTCGTATCTCCGCATCCTGCGGAACCTCGGATGCGACATCGTCGGGGTCTCCGACCAGACGGAGCGGATCGCCTGGGACCGCGCCGAGCGCTTTGGCGGCACGCCATTCACCGACTATCGCCGGATGATCGAGGCGACGAGGCCGGAATTCGTCATCGCCTTGGGCCGGCACTGCGATATGCCGGACATCTTCCGCTTTCTTGTCGATGCCGGCGCGCCGTTCGTTATGGAGAAGCCGTGGGGCACCGATCCCGACACTGTGGCGGATCTCGCCCGCCTTGCCGCCGCGAAGGGCGCCTGGGTGTCGGTCCCGTTCATGACCCGGTACTCGTTCTGGGCGGTGACCGTGAAGCGGATGATCGAGGCCGGCGAGTTCGGCAAGATCTCGCACATCTTCTTCCGGACGATCCGCCCGACCATGCGGCGCTATGTCGAATGGGATTCGCCCTGGATGGCCGAGAAGTCGCAAGCCGGCGGCGGTGCGCTCCTAAACCTCGGCGGCCATGGCTTTGACATCGCGCGGTTCATAACCGGCGAGGAGCCGGAGGTGGTGTGCGCCGTGGTCAATCGGCAGGTGCACGGCGGCGACGCCGAGGATTATGGTCTGGCGACCCTCCGCACCCCGAGCGGCATTCTGTTTCACAACGAAGTCGGCTACACGATGCCCACTTGGCCCGCCAACCAGACCGATGGCGAGCAGAAAGTGGCGGGAGAGCGGCTGCTGCTGCGCCAGGTGCCGGGCGGCCTGCAAATACTCGCGCCCGGTCGCGACGAGATCATTCCGCAGCCGGAAAGCTGGCAGGCGGGCTACCCGCGTGCGATCCGGGAGGCGCTGGAAGCCCACGGGCGAGGCGATCCTCCGCCAATTCCGGCGAGCGCGTGCGCGCAGGCGGTTCGCCTTATCTTCGACAGCTACCGTGCGGCTGGCGTGCAGTAGCCTTCATCGATAGTTTTCCGGACCACGTCCCGCGCTACCTCCCGCAGCAGCTGCCTGTCTTCTTCCGGGGTTGCGGCCGGAGGAATGCCCGGCACTACCCTGTCGTGGGCGTAAGTACCGATCACCCCGCCGTTTTGTGCGCCATTGTGTCTGGGGTCAGCGCCACTTTGCGTCGCGCGAATTCCCTGCCGGATCATGTTGCGCAGCATGATGACGCCTCGATCGGTGGAGGCGAGATGCTCGAGCCCGTGCCGCGAAACCCCGCCGTGAATGCTCACCTGCGCATCGTAATCGCCGGGGACGTGCTGCCGCTCCTCATAGGGTCGCTCTGCATCCTGCCCGAAACCGGCACCCCGCCGCGTTTCCCGGCCCTCCCGCGCCCGATAGAAGCCGATTTGCATCGTGTGGGTATCGTCGATCGGAACCGCCCATGTGGTGGCCATTGGACGATTGATCGTCGTCCGTTGCGCCATCGGGTCGGCGTTCGGTGGGAACTGGTGGATGTTGGGGGGAATAAAGTCGGCGACGCGCACCCAGACCCGATCTCCTTGTCGCCGGGTGTCGATATAGACCATGCCGACGGGCGTCTCCATCCAGTCCCATTCACCAAGCGCCCCGAGATCCTCGGTGAACCCCTGGCTGCCGGGAAGGGTGTGGAGGAAGGCGAGATGCGCCGGGTCCATCGAGTTCTCTTTCACCTGCAGCCAATTGCACGGCCATGGGTTGCCCGGGCGGGCCACGAGCCGGTAGCCGGGTAGGTCGAAAGTATCAAGAATGGGAAAATCAGGTTGTTTGTCGGGCGGCCCCATATAGGCGAATACCAGCCCCCGGTATTCGTGAACGGGATAGGCGCCGTGATAAAGGCGGTCCCTCAATGTGCTGTCAGGCGGCTCTCCCGGCGTCTCCAGGATCGTGCCGTCGACGTCGAACAGCCACCCGTGATAGCAGCACCGGATCCCCTTGTCGGAGATCAGACCGAATTCCAGCGAGGTCCCGCGATGGGGGCAATGGAGCTCCAACAGGCCCACCGCGCCGCTACGGTCGCGAAAGGCGACGAGGTCCTCCCCCATGATGCGCAGACGCCGCGGTAGCTCGCGCAGTTCTTCTAAAAGGATTACCGGCTGCCAGAACCGTCGCAGGTACTCGCCGCATGGGGTCCCCGGCCCGACCTGAGTGAGTTCGGGATCCGCAGGCAGGCGCTCGCGGTGGTGATACGCCCCGTAGGTCATGCTCAGAAACGGCGCTCTTTCGGCCATTGGACCCTCCCGGCGCGAACGAATGCGATCTTCTTTTAGCAGTGACAGCTGGGCTTGAGCAATGCTCGGATTGTCCTGCGCATACCCTGAAGGCCTGCCGCAGCAGACCCTATGGGGACTTATTGCTCACGACATCGCGTACGGCATGATCCCGATTAGTTGCTTAGGATGCCGCGGGAGGGCTACTGCGCGGCGGTGCCTGCTTCTGCAGTGGCGGTGTGGCGGCGTCCGAGCCAGTGTCCCAGGCGATCCATGTAGATGTAGACGACCGGCGTTGTGAACAATGTCAGCAGCTGCGACACCAAAAGGCCGCCGACGATTGCATAGCCGAGCGGCTGGCGGATTTCCGAGCCGATGCCCGTGCCGAGCATCAGCGGGACGCCGCCGAGCAGCGCGCACATCGTCGTCATCAGGATCGGGCGAAAGCGCAGGCGGCAGGCCTCGTGGATTGCCTCCTCGGTGCCGAGCCCGCGCTCGCGCTGCCCCACCAGCGCGAAGTCGACGAGCATGATGCCGTTCTTCTTGACGATGCCGATCAGCAGAATGATCCCGATGATACCGATGACGTCGAGCGGCATGCCGAACAGCATCAGGGTCAATAGCGCCCCGAGCCCGGCCGACGGCAGGGTCGAGATAATCGTGATCGGGTGGATCGTGCTCTCGTAGAGCATGCCGAGGATGATGTAGACCGCGATCAGCGCGGCGAGGATCAGGATCGGCGTGCTGCTCAGCGAATTCTGAAACGCCTGCGCGCTGCCCTGGAAGCTGGTGGCAATCGAAGCCGGCAGGTGCAGCTCTTTCGTGGCTTGCTGGATCGCTGTTACCGCCGCGCCGATCGCGACATTGGGGGGTAGGTTGAAACTCAGCGTTACCGACGGGAACTGACCCTGGTGGTTGACCGCGATCGGTGCGACTGTCGAGGTGATCGCGGCAAACTCGCTCAATGGCACTTCGGCGCCACTGGAGGAGGTCGCATAGATGCGGCTCAGCGCGTTCGGCCCGAGCTGGAAATCGGGCTCGACTTCGAGGATCACGAAATATTGGTTGAGCCTCGTATAGATGCGCGCCGCGACCCGCTGGCCGAACGCGTCATAGAGGATTGAATCGACAACCGACGGGTTGATGCCCAGCTGCGCGGCGACTTGGCGGTTGACCTTGATCTTCATGACCCGGCCGGTGCTCTGCTGGTCGCTGGCAACGTCGGTCAATTGCGGCAATGTTTGTAGTTTCTTTAAGAGGATCGGCGCCCAGTGATCCAGCTCCTCGCTGTCGACATCGACCAGCGTGTATTGGTACTGGGTCTTCGAGAGCCGCGCGCCGATTGTGATGTCTTGCGCGGCCTGCATGTACAGGGTAATCCCCCAGACCGGCTGCAGCGCCCTGTTCGAGCGCGCGATGACCTGGTCGGCGCTGGCCGTTCGCTGGCCGAGCGGCTTTAAAGTGATGAACATGCGGCCGTCGTTCTCGGTAACGGTCGGCCCGCCCGGTCCGATATAGGCGTTGGCCGCGGCGACTGCCGGGTCCTTTGTCACGACCGCCAGAACCGCCTCCATGCGGTCCTTCATCGCTTGTGGAGAGATGTTTTGCGCGCCCTCGGCAATACCGACGATGAGGCCCGTATCTTGCTGCGGGAAGAATCCCTTCGGGATCTCGACGAACAGCACGCCGGTCAAGGCGACGGTCGAGATCATGACCATCAAGGTGACGAAGCGGTGGCGCAGTGCCACCACCAACCCCCGATCGTAGACCGCAGCCAGCCCGTCAAAGAAACGCTCGAGGGCGCGCGAGAGGAGGCCCGGCCGCGCGCCCTCCGCCGTCAGGACGCGGGCGCACATCATCGGCGTCAAGGTCAGCGAGACGATCACCGAGACCACGATCGCAACCGCGACGGTGACGGCGAACTCCCGGAACAACAGACCGACAATGCCGCTCATCAGGAACAGCGGGATGAACACCGCGATCAGCGAAATCGAGATCGACAGGATTGTAAAACCGATCTCGCCCGCCCCTTGCAGGGCGGCCTGCATCGGGGGCTTCCCCTCCTCGATGTGCCGGACGATGTTCTCGATCATGACGATCGCATCGTCGACGACGAAGCCGACAGCGATGGTCAGCGCCATTAGCGAGAGATTATCCAGGCTGTAGCCGAGCACATACATGACCGCGAAAGTGCCGATCAGCGACATCGGCACCGAGATCGCCGGGATCACCGTCGCCCACAGCTCGCGCAGAAACAGAAAGATGACGCCGACGACCAGCGCGATCGTCAGCAGCAGTGTGTTTTGAACGTCCGCGACACTGGCCCGGATCGTCTGCGTGCGGTCCGATAGGATATGGATCTTGATCGACGGCGGCAATGAGGCTTCGAGCTGCGGCAATGCATTCTTGATGTGGTCGACGGTCGCGATGACATTGGCGCCCGGCTGCCGCTGCACCGCTATGATGATGGCCGGCTCGCTGTTCATCCAGCCAGCCAAATTCACATCTTGCGGCCCGACGATGGCCCGGCCGACATCGCGCACGCGCACGGGCCCGCTAGTGCCGAAGCTGCCTGCGCGGTTGGCGAGAATATAGTTGTCGAACCCTTGCGCCGTCATCAACTGGTCGTTGGTTTGCAGCGCGAAGGCCTGATTAGCACCATACAATGTGCCCTTAGGTTGGTCGACCGTGGCGGTGGCCAATGCCGCCCGCACCGCCTCGAGGTCGAGGCCCTCGGCCGCCAGCTGCGCCGGGTTGACTTGGACCCGGATGGCGGGGTTCTGCTGGCCGCCGATGCCGACCAGGCCAACGCCCGGCATCTGCGAAATCTTCTGCGCCAGTATGCTGTTCGCGTAATCGCTGACCACGGTTAGCGGGAGTGTCTCCGAGGTCAGGGCGATCATCAGGACCGGCGTATCTGCCGGATTGGTCTTCCGGTAGATTGGCGGGTTTGGCATCGTCGGCGGCAGCTGGCCGGCCGCTGCATTGATTGCCGCTTGCACGTCCTGGGCCGCCGAGTCGACCGTACGGCTGCGGTCGAATTGCAAGGTGATCTGCGCATATTCGGTGGCGCTGCTCGAGGTCATTTGGGTCAGGCCGGGGATCTGGCCGAACTGCCGTTCGAGCGGCGTCGTAACGGTACCGGCGACCGTCTGCGCATCGGCGCCGGGCAATTGCGCGGTTACTTGGATCGTCGGCGAGTCGATGTTCGGCAAGGCCGCCACCGGCAACAGCTCGTAGCCGATCAGGCCAAGCAGCAGGATCGCCGCCATCAACATCGCGGTGGCGATCGGCCTGCGGATGAAGGCAGCCGAGACGTTTATGGCAGGAGGCCCGCGCTTGCCGGGCTCGGGTTCGGCACCGCGGCCGGATCGTTCGCGTTGGCGAGCGACACCACGGTGCCGGGTGTCAGCCGGTATTGACCACGCACGACAACCATCTCTCCGGCGCTCAAGCCCTTGTCAATCAGCGCCTCGCCATTCAGCGTCTCGCGAACCGCGACCGCCTGCATCGACACCTTGTTATCCGGCCCGACGACGAAAACGTATTGCCCTTGCGGCCCCTGCTGGACGGCGTCGAGCGGGACTGTCAGACCATTGTCCTGGACCTGGGTTATGACCCGGACATTGACAAACATGCCGGGCCACAGCCGGCGATGCGGATTGGGGAATATCGCTTTGAGGTTTATCGTGCCGGAGGTGGTATTGGCCTGATTGTCGATTGCGGCAAGCGTGCCGGTGTCGAGCTCGGTCTTGCCGTCCTGGCTCAGTGCGATCACCTTGACCGAGCCCTTTGCAAGCGCGTCCTGGACCTCCGGAATGTCGGCCATGGGCAAGGTGAAGATGACACTGATCGGTTGCACCTGGGTGACAACAACGACACCGGTCGTATAAGAGGCGGCCCCATTGGTTGGTTGGATGATGTTCCCGACATCCAGCAGGCGGATTCCAGTGACGCCGTCAAACGGAGCGACCAGCCTGGTATAGCTGAGCTCGGTCTTGGCATATTCGATCGCCGCTTGATCGGCTTTGATCGTCGCCTGCTCCTGGGCGATCATCGCCTGCTGGGTGGCGACCTGCTGCTCCGGCGCAAATCCTTTCTTCTGCAGCGGAACATACCGGCTGAGGTTGATTTGCCCATTTTCGAGATGGGCCTGATCGCGAGCGAGATTGGCTTCCGCCTGATCGAGCTGCGCCTGATAGGTACGCGGGTCGATTTGAGCCAAGAGCTCGCCCTTCTTGACGAATTGTCCCTCCTTGAAAGGTTCATCGACGATCACCCCCGTGACCTGGCTGCGGACCGTCGCCATGTTCAGCGCCGTCACGTTGCCGATTCCGGCCAGCACGATCGGGAAATTTTGCTCCCGCACTGCCGTAGCGATCACCGGAACCGGGTGCAGGGGCTGCTGCGTGACGATGGAGGTGTCGCGCGCGAAATGATGCCAGCCCAGGTATCCCGCCGCGACGACCGCGATCATCGCGAGGCCGACTAGAAGAACCGGGTGCCGCCGGTGTTTTGCGGCAAGCCCACTGCTAGCGACGGGTGAGGCGGCCATTTGAGCGATGGGCTAGGAGCTGCCCGCTCTGGCAGCGCGACAGACACTCGCGACGAGAAGAAGCGGAGACCCGAATAGCAGGATGGCGCCGCCGACGAGCTTATCCAGACCGGCAAGATCGACTAGTGAGCCCGTCACGGCGACCAGCACCAGTAACGCCACGGTCAGCCATTTCTCGCCGAAAAACATGCCGATCAACTCGGCAGAGAGGTCTTTGAGCATTCTCATCATGCGAACTCCACGCGCAACCTGCGGGCAAGTAAAGAGCCGGCGATACCCGCAGCCAGGAACAGAGAAACGAACAACAGCAGAGCCAGATCCTGCCCGGGCCAGGCGATGCCGAGCCCTTCGCCGGTCCAAAACACCCCGAAGGCCGACAACATAACGCCAACGCCGAATTTGAGAGTATTCTCCGGCACGCGCGACAGCGGCCGATGGACGACAGCTCCGATCGCGAGGACCAGGGCGCAAGCGGCGAGCGCGCCGATACCGGCAGGCACCAATAGCCCACGCCCGGCGCCCACCGCGATGACGATGAAAACCACCTCGAGGCCCTCGAGCAATACCGCTTTCAGCGCAGTGATCCCGGCTACCCAGTCGAGGTTTCTCTGGTGCCGCCGCGCCTGGTCGCCGAGCTCTGCAGCCTCGGCCGCAAAAATGGCCTCTTCGTCATGCAGCGGAATGATCCCGGCCGCCCGCAATGACGCCTTCCTGAGCCAGCCCGTACCGAAGAGCAGCAGCAAAATCCCGATCGCGAGCTGCAGCGAGGTAATCGGCACGCGGTCAAGAAGCGGCCCCAGCAACAGGACGATCCCGGCCAGTATGCCGACGCCGGCGGTCGTGCCCAGCACCGCCGGGCGCCAGCCGCGCAATGTCGCCACGGCGAGCACGATCGTAAAAGCCTCGACCACCTCGACGAGCGAGGCCAAAAACGCTGCGGTCACGGCAGGCGCCGCAGTGGACCAGGTCATCATTTCCCCTCCCATAATCAGCGGTTCTCGTCATGCGCGTCGAAGACCTGCTGCGCGTAGGCATCGAGCAAGCCTTCGCAGGATTTCAGCCGCGCCGCCGCCTCGGCAGCCAGCTCACCACCGTAAAAATCCAGCTTCTTTATTTTTTCCAACCAGCCCCGCAGCTTCTTCAGTTCGACGTCGTTCTCGTCGAGCTCGTTGTAAGTGAAGTGCTGCGCGGCGGTTTCCTTGGCGATGTCGGTTCCGAAATCGTCACATTTGTCGATGAACTCGCGATAAGCGTCGTCGCGATCGGCTTTGAAGCGGCCGACGACCTTTTCCTCCTGAACGCGGTCGAGTGCGACTGTCTCCAGAATCACCGCATCGCCGCCCATTTCGCTGATATCGTTCTGCAGCATCTTGAGCCGCCGCGCGTGGCCGTCGGTCTTGGGCAATAGGCACACGCCGTTCTGCAGATAGACCGCTCCCATGCTCTTTAACCGGCGCCATAGCGCGACCCGCTTCGATGCTGGTTCAGGCGGGACCTTGTAGGTGAGGAGTAACCACGGATACACGTTCATAGTTCACAAATAATGTAACTACAGTAACATGTCAAGTGCAACAGGCCAGAATCGCCGAGCGCCCCTATAAAAGTTCGAAAGCGAGAGCGAGGATCACCGCCCAGGTAGCGAAGGAGAGGCCAAGAATGCAAAAAATTGCAGCACGCAACGAGAGCCGCTCGACGCGAGCTTTCTTCCGTTGCACAGAAGCTAACCGCGCCGATGCCAGGCCGGACGGTACTCTCGGCAACACCCGATCACTTTTCGCCACCGGCAGCGCAATGCGGCCGGTCCTGACGCGAGGACCGGCCGCGGGGCGGACCCGGTGCGGGAGGAGAACACCGGGTACGTAACGCTGATAAGCTTCGGTGTATCACCGGTCGAGGAAAGACCGCTCGACGGCTACGTGGATCGTCCCCTTGGCAGTGCCTCCAAGGGCCCCCGCACGTTCGGCGATCGTATCCGAATAGCCTTGGACGGCACCGGCGACCCTATCGAAGGGCTCGTGAATCGCAATGATGGCCGAGCCCCGCACATTCCAGTGCGCCTGCCTAAAGCTGCCGGGGGATTGGCGAAGCGGACTTCGGGCCAACAGGTCGCTTGCGGTTATGGGGCATTTCAGAAAAATATTATTTATCGTGACGCGTTATGGACGTAATCCGGCACGTTTTTGGGACGTACGGGCTATTATAGTTCGTTCAGTTTATTAAAATACATTGAGGTATATTATGAAGTCTTCTCCTGTAAAGCGCAAACCAGAATCACAAAAACTTAAATCTCCGCCAGTCCCTCTCGAATCTCTTGATGGCATCGCCTGGGAGCTTTGGCTCCTCGTTGAAATTCTTGCGCCTGTGCGGCGCAGATTGCCGAATACTGCTTCGCAGAAGCTAGTCGACTACATCAAAGACCGGCTGATTGCCAATAGTGTCTCGTTAGCCAAGTGGAAGAAGGCCCGCCCCGAATTGTTCACAGACTCCGCAGTTGCGGCTCGGGACGTGCTGCCCGGCGAGAATTGGACCTTCCCCGACCACCGGACATTGGCGGAAGTAATCGAGACCGAGCGAAATTCAGCTAGGGTTCTTTCAAACTATAAGGTTGCTTAAAAATCTCGGATGCAATGCGATACCCTAAATAGGATTGGCGATATCACCGCCAAACTTAGAAGCACGGCATTCCCGGTATCGGGGTTTCGCTTTGCTCCTAACTCCGTTCCCCGAGCCATCGGAGAGTTCGATGAAACCAAATCCCTTTTCAGAGGCTGAACCATTTGACAGTTACGCGGACGGGAGGTCCGGAAGGTGGCTCGAACCGGGTCTGGCTAAACCGAAGTCTCGTTCCGAATGCACGGGACTGAGCTTGATAGGCATCCAGCGTCGAACTCACGCCGCCGCTAATTACGGAAATCTCGATGTCTCACTGGTTTCCTAACTGGGGAGACCCGGGGGACCAACAGTTTCCAATCCCGCCCTGCAAAGACGCCATTGACCGCGTCTTCCGGGAGCGACACCCTGATCATGCCCTTGTAGCCCCGGAGGGCTGGTGGACCGGGCGTAACGCCACCGGCTGGGAGGACGCCATGCCAGAAAGCAACGACCATCTAATCGTGCATTTCGTCGGCAGCATCCCGTTGCCGGATGCCGAAACCGTTTTCCGCACTCTCGCCGAAGTGGCCGGTCCCTATCTCCGGCGCCTGCCGGACGGCGAGACTGGAATTCGCAAGACCTGGATCCGCTTCCTACAAGACGTGCTCGCCGAAAACCCAGCAATCGAGCGCGCCAGCGAGGTTCCGCCCCTCAAGTTTACGCAATGGGACGGCAAGCTGCTTCGCGAAATACCGCGCCTGCGCGTCAAGCCCGGAGCTAACCCGGATTCCGAGACGTTCAAAACCGGCTACGCCGAGATGGCGATCGCGTCGTGGAGCTTGTTCGAAAGCTTGACGAGGAGGGGCGTCATCCCGGAGACGGTGAAGTTCCAAGTTTCGCTCCCGACCCCGATCGCGCCGACCTACAACAATATGGTGCCTTCCGACCGGCCGCTGCTGCTACCTGCTCTCACCGAGCATTTGATCGGCGAGGTTGAGAAGATCGCCGCGGCAATCCCCAACCACCGCGTCGCTCTGCAATGGGATGTGTGCCAGGAAGTACTGGCCTGGGAGGGCTATTATGAAGAGGGGCCGATCGACTTCCGCAGTGAGACGCTCGAGGTGTTGACGAAGATCGGCAATGCGGTACCCGCCGCGATCGAGCTCGGCTATCATCTTTGCTACGGCAGCCCAGCCGACGAGCATCTCGTGCAGCCAAAGGACATGGCGATCATGGCCGAGATGGCGAGTGGCATTTGCGCCGGCGTCGGGCGTTCGATCCAGTTCTTCCATATGCCGGTGCCCAAAAATCGCACCGATGACGCCTATTTTGCGCCGCTCGAAGAGCTTCGTCTGCATCCTGAGACCGGGCTCTACCTCGGCCTCGTTCATTACAACGAGGCGCAAGGCGATGCGGCACGGCTGAAAGCGGCGAGGCGATATGCGCGCGTCGACGGGGTGGCGACGGAATGCGGGATGGCGCGTGGCGACCCCGCGCGGCTGCCTGCACTTCTCGCCGCGCATGTCCGCGCCGCGGAAATCGCTGCTTAGATGACCTTCAGCCCGCTCGGGGCTTCTGGTGAGACGTGCCGCGGGTCGTCGTCGGTCTCCTACTGGGACCGGGAGTTCGAATCGTATTGATCTCACTGCCGTCCGGTTAAGCGAGCGGTGTCTGCCGATAAAGGTATGATTTTGCACGCGATTTTGGCGATTTAACGTGGTGTCGATTTGAATTCGATCTGGCAC
>JBARIB010000812.1:0-5091 GCA_049799535.1 Allostellaceae bacterium
GCCTTGGGTCATCGCTGGTCGGAGTGGCGAGGCGAATGAAGTCGAGGCCCGCCAACCGTGCCGGCCCGGTCAGTTCGGCATCTTCCTCGGGCGGCAGATCGACGACGATAACCCCGTCGACACCAGCGGCGATCGCGTCATATGCGAAATGCTCGGCGCCATAGCGGTAGATCGGGTTGTAGTATCCCATCAATACGATCGGCGTCGTGTCTTCGGCGAGCCGTAATTCACGCACCAACTTGAAAGTGCGCCGCAAGTTCATACCCTGTTTCAAGGCGCGCTGACCGGCTTCCTGGATGACCGGGCCGTCGGCCATCGGGTCGGAGAACGGCATGCCAATCTCCATGAGGTCGGCGCCCGCGTTGGGAAGTCCGGCAAACAGCCGGAGTGAAATGTCGGGATCGGGGTCGCCCGCCGTCAGGTAGGTGACGAGCCCGGCGCGTCCCTCCGCGAGTAATGCCGCAAAGCGCCGCGCGATCCGGCCCGTCACAACCGTACCCCAAGATGGTCGGCGACCGCGAAAATGTCCTTGTCGCCGCGGCCGCACACATTCATCACGATCAGGTGGTCGCGCGGCAGCGTCGGCGCGATCTTGGCGACATGCGCCAATGCATGCGCCGGCTCCAGCGCTGGGATGATCCCCTCGAACCGGCTCGCCAGCTGAAACGCTTCCAATGCCTCATGGTCGGTGATCGAGACGTACCGCACGCGGCCGAGCTCGTGCAGCCAGGCATGCTCGGGGCCGATGCCGGGATAGTCGAGGCCGGCGGAAATCGAATGCGCGTCGCGGATCTGTCCGTCCTCGTCCTGCAGCAGGTAGGTCCGGTTGCCGTGCAAGACGCCCGGCTGGCCGCCGGTCAAGGAGGCCGCATGCAATCCCGTCTCGATGCCACGGCCGCCGGCTTCGACCCCGATCATCGCGACATCGGGCTCGTCGAGAAACGGATGGAACAGGCCCATCGCGTTCGAGCCGCCGCCGATGCAGGCAACCAATGTGTCGGGCGGCCGACCTTCCGCCCTTTCGAGTTGGACACGTGTCTCATGCCCGATGACCGACTGGAAATCGCGTACCATCATCGGATAGGGGTGGGGCCCGGCGACCGTGCCGATCACGTAGAACGTGTCCTCGACATGGGCGACCCAGTCCCGCAGCGCCTCGTTCATCGCGTCCTTCAGCGTCGCCGTCCCCGAATGCACGGGAACCACCTCGGCGCCAAGCAATTTCATCCGAAACACATTGGGCTTTTGCCGCTCGATGTCGGTCGCGCCCATATAGACGACGCAAGGGATGTCGAAGAGCGCGCAGGCCGTCGCGGCCGCGACGCCGTGCTGGCCGGCGCCGGTCTCGGCGATGATCCGGCGCTTGTTCATACGGCGGGCCAGCAGAACCTGGCCGAGGCAGTTGTTGATCTTGTGCGCGCCGGTGTGGTTGAGTTCGTCGCGCTTGAGATAGAGCTTGGCGCCACCAAAGTGGTGGGTCAGCCGTTCCGCGAAAAAGAGCGGGCTCGGCCGCCCCACGTAATGCTCGAGGTAGTAGTCGAGCTCGGCCTGAAAGCCGGGGTCGACCCTGGCTTCGGCATAAGCCGCTTCAACGGCCAGCACCAATGGCATTAGGGTCTCGGCGACAAAGCGCCCGCCAAAGATGCCGAAGTGACCGCGTTCGTCCGGCCCGCCGCGGAATGTATTCGGAACCTGCAACTTTGTCCCTCGATCTAGCCGGCCCGGTGTGTAATAGACGGCCGGCAACGGCAACTCTAGCATCACCGCTTGACAGGGCTAAGGCTTCTCGCGGCCGATAACGGTTCCGCATCGCTGCGTGGGAGATATTGAAGATGAAAAGCCTGCTTCCCTACACCGGCAAGGAATTCCTCGAGAGCCTAAATGACGGGCGGGAGGTGTGGATTTACGGCGAGCGGGTCAAGAACATCACCGAGCACCCCGCCTTCCGCAACACGGCGCGGATGATTGCCCGGCTCTACGATGCGCTGCATCGGGATCATGACGAGCAGAAACAGATCCTAACCTGCCCGACCGAATGGGGCGGGTTCACGCACCGGTACTTCGTCGCGCCGCGCTCGGCGGAAGAGCTTACGGCCGGCCGAGATGCAATCGCGGCGTGGGCGCGATTGACCTATGGCTGGCTCGGGCGGTCGCCCGACTACAAGGCCGCTTTTCTCGCAACCCTGGGGGCTAATGCCGAATTCTATGCCCCGTACCAGCAAAACGCCCGCCGCTGGTATCGCTACAGCCAGGAGCGGGTGCCCTTTGTCAATCATGCGCTGGTCCAGCCGCCGGTCGACCGCAACATGGCGCCGGGGGCGCCGGGTGGCCCCGAGGATGTCTATGCCCACGTCGTCAAAGAGACGGATTCCGGAATCCACGTGACCGGCGCCAAGGTCGTCGCGACAGGATCGGCGCTGACGCATTTCACCTTTGTCGGGCATGTCGGGCTGCTGCCGGTCCAGGACAAGAATTACGCGGTTGTCTTTCTCGTCCCGACCAATGCACCGGGGGTCAAATTCATCTGCCGCGTCTCAAACGAGCAGCGCGCGGCCGTGCTCGGTACGCCGTTCGACTATCCGCTGTCGAGCCGCCTCGACGAAAACGACGCGATCTTCGTCATGGACGACGTTTTTGTCCCATGGGAGAACGTCTTCGTCTATGGCGACATCGACAAGGCCAACAGCTTCTTCCCGCGAAGCGGTTTTGTGCCGCGGTTCCAATTGCATGGCTGCACCCGCCTGGCGGTCAAGCTCGATTTCATCACCGGGCTCTTGATCAAGGCGACCGAGACCGCCGGCACGCGCGGCTTTCGCGGCGTCGAAGCCAATATCGGCGAAGTCATCACGTGGCGTAACGCGATGTGGGGATTGTCGGACGCGATGGCGAAGAGCCCAGAGCCGTGGACCAACGGCTTTGTGTTGCCGGGCTCCGAGCCGGGCGCCGCCTATCACGTGCTCGGACCCGAGGCTTATGTCCAAGTCAAGCACCAGATCGAGAAGACGGTCGCCAGCAGCCTCATTTACCTCAACTCGCATGCCCGCGACTTCAAGGCTCCGGAGTTGCGCAAATATCTCGACCGCTATGTCCGCGGCTCCGGCGGAGTCAGCGCGGTCGAGCGCGTCAAGCTGATGAAGCTGTTATGGGATGCGATCGGCACCGAATTCGGCGCCCGCCACGAGCTCTACGAAATCAATTATTCCGGCAGCCACGAGGAAATCCGCCGTTTCGCGTTGTTATCGGCCCTCGGCTCGGGCCAATACGAGCGCTGGAAGAGCTTCGCCGACAGCTGCATGGCCGAATACGACCTCGACGGGTGGACCGTCCCCGACCTCGTCAATCCGAACGACGTCAGCGTCTTGCGCTAGGCCCCAAATCGCCGAGTAATCGACAGCCCGCCCTTATTAACTTACTGCGCTCTTACAGCGCGCGAGCCGCAGCGAGAAATGCACGGATCTTTTCCGGATCCTTGATGCCCGGCCGGCTCTCGACGCCCGAGGAGACGTCGACCGCGGCGGCGCCGGAAATGCGCACCGCTTCGGGCAACACCTCGGCGGTTAGCCCACCCGACAACATCCATGGGCGGCGCCAGCTGCGCTCGGCAATCAGCCGCCAGTCGAACGCCAAGCCGTTGCCGCCCGGCAAGGCGTCCGGCCGGCGCGGCGGCTTGGCGTCGAACAGCAGCACGTCCGCGGCATCTTCATAGCGCTCGGCCTCGAGCACATCCTCGGGCCCGGCGATCGCCACCGCCTTCATAACCGGCCGGGCAAATCTGCGCCGGGCTTCAACCACCCGTTCCGGGGTTTCGGCACCGTGAAACTGCAAGAGGTCGATTGGGGCTGCGGCCAACGCCGCCTCTATGGCAGCATCCTCGGCATCGACAAACAGTCCCACCCGGGTAATCCCGGCGCGAGCCTTGGCGCACAGCGCCTCCGCCTGCTCGGGAGTGACGGCGCGCGGGCTCGGCGGATAGAAGACGAAACCGAGGTAAAAGGCGCCGCCGTCGATCGCGGCCGCCACCGCTTCCGTGCTCGAAAGCCCGCAGATCTTCGCCGACACGCTCATCGTTGCGGCTAAGGATTGGTTGCCGGCGTCGAAATTTCGACCTGCCCCTCGGGCGGCTGCTCCGGCTGCTTGGCAGCGCTGATCGCGGCATCCCGGTGCTGCCGATAGACGCTGCGTAGGGTCGCATAATAATCGAGCGAGTTGCGTTCCAGCTCGTCGAGGTCATGAAGGTGCTGGGCGCGCGTGTCCACCGCATTGGCGGAGCCGGTCGCAACGCCCGCATAGGTCGCGGGAGCGCCGCCGACATAGGTCAGCGGGTTCATCGCGAAGTCAACGACCGTGCCGACGGTATCACGCGCATTCGACGGGCCAAGCAACGGCAATTCGACGAAGGGGCCTTCGCCGACCCCCCAAACCCCGAGCGTCTGACCGAAATCCGCCTTGTGCGGCGGCACACCCAGTTTCTCGGCCACATCGAAGATGCCGGCCACACCTACCGTCGAATTGACCGCGAGTCGCTGAACCGATTGCCAGGCGTGCTTGACGTTGCCCTGCAGCATATCGTTGACCGCGACGGCCGGCTCCTTCAGGTTCTGCACGACATTGTGGATGCCTTTTTGAACACCCTCGGGCACATGATCGACATAAGCCTGCGCGACCGGCTTGATGACCGCATGGTCGGCCGCCACATTGGCCTTGAAGATTGCCCGGTTTACCGGTTCAGCTGGGTCGTTCTCAGCGCCGACGTCATCGGCAGTTGCAGCGTCCTGAGGCGTCGCGGCGCATCCGCAGCAGCATAGCAACAACCCGACAGCGAACACCCAAAAAGGCCGCGGTTTTTGCTTGCGATTCGCGAGCAAGACGGGGTTGCCCTTGTCAAACACCTGTTTTTCTCCGGGAATTACGTGGCGCGTTATCGCCCATTCGGGCAGTTTGTGGATTGTCTCACGACTGTTTGCGCCGTCAAGGCGATCGATATTCGCCTAATTGCCCTTTCCAGCAAAGCTTGGGTACCCAATCTGGATCGACGAGGCCACTTGTGATTTGCTCGTCCGGCAGGAATAAAGCTGGCCTGTGCGAGTCCTC
>JBARIB010000813.1:0-1975 GCA_049799535.1 Allostellaceae bacterium
GGGTTTCTGACCCAGATCGGCACGTTGTCGGGCAATCCGGTCGCGGCTGCGGCCGGGCTTGCTACCCTTGAGATTTTGCGGCGGCCCGGCGCATACGAGCGCATCTTCGCTACCGGTCGGGAACTGATGGGTACGCTCTCTGAGCTGCTGAAACGCAATGGGCTCACGGCGCAGGTGACCGGCGAGCCCCCGCTGTTCGATGTCGTATTCACCGGCGATCCGGTGCGCGACTACCGGGGAACCTTGCGCGGCGACGGCGACTTGATGCGACGGTTCAACGCGCTGTTGCGCGAGCGCGGTGTTCTCAAGGGCGAGTCGAAATATTACGTCTCGCTCGCCCATACCGTGGAGGATATCCGGCACACGTCCGACTCCTGGGGCTCGGCTCTGGCGGTGCTGGCGGGGAACCCGCCCTAGCAGCCTGTCGGACTGGAGTTTAGCTGATCGAGGGATGGAACGGCGCTTTGCGTTGCGTCAACCGGCGACGGGATGCTGAACGGGTTGGAGGCTTAGTCGAAGGTTCTGGCATAAACCTGTCGCGCTTTGGTTGACGCGTAAGCGACATATACTCTCTTACCGGGCGGCAAGGGCGAACATCCGCTTCATGTTCCAAGCCATGGTCACCAAGCTCCACTCGCCGCGCACCTTATCGAGCCCGCGCAGCAGGAATTGTCGAAAGCCCAGAACCGATTTGATGATGCCGAACACTGGCTCCGCAGTGTGCTTGCGCCGACCGTAGAGCTTCTTGCCTTCGGGTGTGGCCAAGCGGTGCGCCATGGCTTCGAGCGGCGTCGGGTTCTGCGGTGCCGGCGGTGCCGGGGCAAAGCGCTGGTCCAAGGACGGGTGATGCGATGCGCGGCCGAGCGCCAGTAGCGGCTCGATCCCGGCCGCGGCGCAGGCCGTCACATTGGCCGCGCTGAAATAGCCATTGTCTCCGAGTATCGTTTCCGGCCGGCCCAGATCCGCCGGCAAAGCCGCCAGCTTGCCCAGCATCGGCTCGAGTTGCTGCTTGTCATTGGCAGCCTGTACGACATCGCCCGCGACCACCAACAGGCTGTCCGCCGTCACCAAGGCTTGCGCGTTGTAGCATTGCTCAAAACCGCCGCCCGCCACTGGCATGATCCGCGAGGCCTCGTCAGTCAGATTGATCTGATCGGTTGGGCCGGGCCCCGCGGCTGGCGAGGTCGGCGGCTTGCCGCCGGGTTTCTTGCCGCTCGCCTCGGCCTTGGCCGCCCGCGCCGCGATCTTGGCCTCATACTCCGCCTGCTCACGGGCCAGGCGCTCGCTGGCGCGCGCCTCGATCTTGGTGCGCGCCTCGGCTAGTTTCTTCAGTCGTTCTTCGCGTCGTTCCAACTCCTCCGGGATCGACATGCCGTCAGGAACATCCGCCGAGTCCGCCGCCTCGGCCTTGGCGAGCAGCACTGCCACCTCGGCCTTCAGCTGTGCCTCCAGCTTCCCTGCATGGTCATAAGAAAGCGCGCTGTGCCGGCTTGCATTGGCGTGGATCTTGGTCCCGTCCAGCGCCACCGTGCCCAGGTTGAGAACCCCCATCTCGCGGGCCAACAACAGCACCTTCACGAACAGCCCCTCGATCTCCTTCAAAAACCGCCGCCGGAACGTCGCGATCGTGTCGTGGTCCGGGTGGTCATTCGCCGCGATGAAGCGAAACGCCACCGAATCGTATGTCGCACGCTCCAGCTTCCGGCTCGAAAACACCCCCGTCGCATAGCCGTAAACCAACAGCCCCAGCAGCATCGCCGGGTGGTACGACGCCGAACCTGACCCGCGATAGCTGCCGATCAGCTCCCGCAGATCCAGACCGTCAATCACTTCCACCACAAAGCGCGCCAAATGTCGTTGCGGCAGCCACTCATCCACCGACGGCGGCAGCAGAAACCCCGTCTGCCGATCCACTTGGCGAAAGTTGCTCATCCCCCCACCGCCCTAGTGTACCAACCACTCAACGCTACCACAT
>JBARIB010000814.1:0-1958 GCA_049799535.1 Allostellaceae bacterium
GTGCAACAACCGGCCATTGGCGCCGACCATGTCGCGCCGGATAAACTCGAAGGCGCCCCGCGCCAGTTCGATCCACTCCGGTCGGTCGAACACGATACCGGCATTCGCCATCGCCGCGATCATCAGCCCGTTCCAATCGGCAAGCACCTTGTCGTCCCATCCCGGACGCACCCTCTCTCCCCGGGCCCTGAACAGCAGTGCGCGGCAGGCCGCAAGCTCGCGGTCGGTCGCGTCGTCGGCAAGTTCGGGCGCTCCCGAGCGGTTTAGGATGTTCTTTCCTTCCCAATTGCCTTCCGTAGTGACGTCGTAGAATCGCTTAAACAGACCAGCACGGCCGCCGAGCACCGCATCAATCTCGGCCTCGGACCAGACGTAGAATTTGCCTTCTTCGTGTTCGCTGTCGGCATCGAGACTGCTGGCGAACCCCTCTTTGGGGGTCAGCATCTCGCGGCTGACCCATTCGAGGGTCTCCTCGATGCGCTGCTGGTAAAGGGGGCTTTTGGTTTCCTGCCACACGAGGCTCAGCAGATCCACGAGCTCGGCATTGTCGTAGAGCATCTTTTCGAAATGCGGCACAAGCCAGCGTGCGTCGGTCGAGTAGCGCGCGAAACCGCCACCCAGATGGTCGTAGATACCGCCTTGGCACATCGCATCCAGAGCTTTTACAACGGCATCGCGGTAAGGCTTCCGGCCGGAGCGCTTCCAAGCACGCCACAGCAATTCGAGGATCCCCGTTTGTGGGAATTTAGGCGCGGTGCCGATGCCGCCATGAAGCTGATCGACCTCGCGCAGCAGCCGCTCGGCAATAGTGTCCAGTTGCGCCGGGCTGATGCGCCCGCCACGCTCCGGCCGGCCAAGCCGCTGCAGTGCTTCGCGCAACGCGGTGACGTTTTTGGCGACTTTTTCGCGATCGCGGGCATAGGCTTCGCTAATGGCCTCGAGCAGCTGTGGAAAGCCGGGTCGTCCCCAACGCTGTTCCGGCGGGAAATAGGTTCCACCCCAAAACGGTTCGCCGTCGGAGGTCAGGAACATCGTCAGTGGCCAGCCGCCCTGTTCGCCCATCAGCGCGAGCGCATGCTGGTAGACCGCATCCAGGTCCGGCCGCTCTTCGCGGTCGACTTTGATGTTGATGAATAGCTCGTTCATCCGCTCGGCGATTTGCGGGTTCTCAAAGCTCTCATGCGCCATCACATGGCACCAATGGCACGCGGCATAGCCGATCGACAGCAGGATCGGCTTGTCGGCGGCGCTGGCGGCAGCAAGCGTCTCCTCGCTCCATGGCTGCCAGTGAACCGGGTTGTCCTTGTGCTGCAGGAGATAGGGGCTGGTTTCCTCGCCGAGGCGGTTGCGGTCCATACTACCTCCAGCTGATCTCATAGCAGCATTGTCAGTGTCATAGCGGCGTTGCCGGCGCCGGCTCGACGGTTTAGGTTCCCTACCTTACTCACGAACGGCGGCTGGCGACACCTCGCTCCGCCATAACACCCACATGGAGAAGCTGAATGGCAAGTGCGCCCGCCGACCCGCCGCTCTTTTATGCGCACCATATATTCATGTGCACTAATGTGCGGCCAGAAGGTCACCCGCGCGGTTGTTGCAGTGCCCGCGCCGCGACCGGCGGCGGTGTCGAGAAGCTGCGCGGTTACATGCGCGAGAGGGCGCGGCAGCTGGGGATCGAGAACATTCGCTGCAACGCCTCGGGTTGCCTCGACCGCTGCGAGTTCGGCCCGAACATGGTGGTTTACCCTGAGGGCGTGTGGTACCGCTACGAATCCCAGCAGGACATCGACGAGATCCTCGAGACGCACCTCAAAAACGGCGGCCGGGTCGAGCGGCTGATGCTGACGCCCGACCAGGTGCCGCCGAAGCACTGAGGGTCGGCGGGGCGCGTTCCGACACGATCTTTGCACCGGCGACGGCGGCTGGCGACACCTCGCTCCGCCATAACACCCACATGG
>JBARIB010000815.1:0-3944 GCA_049799535.1 Allostellaceae bacterium
CGGGTGCTGCGCCCAGGCGGGATCCTGATGCTCGTCGACTTCGCGCCGCATGCGCTCGAATTTCTGCGAGATGAGCATGCCCATCGTCGGCTTGGCTTCGCCGACAGCGAGGTGGCGGAGTGGTGCGTTGCCGCCGGCCTCGATCCGGCCCCGCCGCGCCATGTGAGCGGAAATCCGCTAACGGTTGCGATCTGGACCGCGCAGCGGCGCGCGGGTGCGCGAGCTTCCGAACAGTTGTCCGAGGAAAAACCGGTAGCGGTTCTCGAAGGGGAAGTCTGCTGATGACTCTGGAGGTTGGTTTGGGCCAATCGCGCGGCCTGCTCGCGGCTAACCCCGTCGTCGACTTCGATGCCGGTCCGCCGCGCGTCTCGTTCGAATTCTTTCCGCCGAAGACCGCGGAAATGGAGGACCGCCTGTGGGAGGTTGTAAAACGCCTTGAGCCATTGGCGCCGCGCTTTGTCTCGGTGACCTATGGTGCCGGCGGGTCGACACGCGAGCGCACCCATGCGACGGTCCGCCGCATTCGCCGCGAGACCCCGATCGAGCCCGCCGCCCACCTGACCTGCGTCGCTGCCACCCGCGCCGAAATCGATGCGGTGGCGTCGGATTATTGGCAGTCCGGGATCCGCCACATCGTCGCGTTGCGCGGCGATCCACCCGGCGGCGCACACCGCTATGAGTCCCATTCCGAGGGTTACGCCTACGCCGCGGATCTCGTCGCCGGGCTCAAGCGGGTGGCGGATTTCGAGATCAGCGTGGCCGCGTATCCCGAGACCCACCCTCAGGCGCGGAGCGCCGCGCACGATCTCGACAACCTCAAGGCCAAGATCGATGCCGGTGCCAGCCGGGCGATCACCCAGTTTTTCTTCGACGTCGACTTGTTTCTGCGGTTCCGCGACCGGGCGCAGGCCGCCGGGATTAGGGTCTCAATTGTCCCCGGCATCCTGCCGGTCACCAATTTCGCCCAACTCAAGAAGATGGCTGCGACCTGCGGCGCCTCGATCCCGGAGTGGATGGCCGGGCATTTCGACGGTCTCGACAACGACCCCGAGACACGGCGTCTCGTCGCCGCTTCGATCGCCGCCGAGCAGTGTCGACGCTTGCACGCAAACGGCGTCCACGAGTTCCACTTCTACACCCTGAACCGGGCCGATCTGACCGTGGCGATCTGCCACCTGCTCGGCGTGCGGGGCACAAAGCCGGTGGCCGCGGTGGTTTGATCAGCCCGTCCGATGACACACTTCCTCGACTATCTCGCTGATCGCGTCGTGCTCTGCGACGGCGCGATGGGGACCCAGGTGCAAGCGCGCAATCTCGACGTCGAGCGCGACTTTCTCGGCCTCGAGAACTGCACCGAAATTGTCTGCGAGAGCCGTCCGGACCTCGTTCGTACGATCCACCGAGGCTATCTCGAGGCCGGCTGCGACGCGCTGCAGACCAACAGCTTCGGCGGATCGCCGATCACCTTGGGCGAGTTCGGGCTCGCCGATCGGGCCTTTGCGCTGAACCGGCTTGCGGCCGAGCTGGCGCATGAAGCGGTCGCCGAGTTCGCCCATGACGGTCGCACCCGGTTTGTGCTCGGCTCGGTCGGGCCGGGCACCCGCCTCCCATCACTTGGTCACATTGCCTATCAGCCGCTCGAGGATGCGCTAGCGATCCAGTGCGCCGGGCTGATCGAGGGCGGGGTCGACGCGATCATCATTGAGACCTCTCAGGATCCGCTGCAGATCAAGGCGGCGGTCAACGGCGCCAAGCGGGCGCGTGAGGATGCGCGAAAGGACACGCCGATCCTCGCCCAGGTGACGGTCGAGACCACCGGAACACTGTTGGTCGGCGCCGATATCGCAGCCGCGGCCGCGATCATTCATGCGCTCGACGTGCCCATGATCGGGCTCAACTGTGCCACCGGGCCGCGCGAGATGGCCGAGCACGTCAAATGGCTCGGCGAGAACTGGCCCGGGCTGATCTCGGTTCAACCGAATGCCGGGTTACCCGAGCTGGTCGCCGGGCAGACCCGCTATCCACTGGGTGCCGCCGAACTCGCACAGTGGCTCGAGCGCTTCGTGCTCGAGGACGGGGTCAACATGATCGGCGGCTGCTGCGGCACCGAGGCTGCACATATCGCCGCCCTCGACGCGATGCTGCGCCGCATCGGCTGCGATCGACCGCGCCCCCGGCCGAGACAGCGCAAGCCGGTCTGGGCTCCTGCGGTTGCCTCCCTCTACGGCCAAGTCCCCTTGCGCCAGGAGAACGCGTACCTGTCGATCGGTGAGCGCTGCAACGCCAACGGCTCGCGCCAGTTCCGCCGGCTGCAGGAGCAGGGCGACTGGGACGGCTGCGTCGAGATGGGGCGGGAGCAGATCAAGGAAGGCTCGCACACGCTCGACCTCTGCACCGCCTTTGTCGGACGCGATGAGATCGCCGACATGACCGAGGCGGTGACCCGCATGCGCGGCGCGGTCAATGCGCCCTTGGTCATCGACTCGACCGAATACCCGGTGCTCGAAGCCGCTCTGAAGCTCTACGGTGGCAAACCGATCATCAACTCGATCAATTTCGAGGACGGCGAGGAGGCGGCTGATAAGCGGCTGAAGCTGGCGCGCCGCTTCGGTACGGCGGTCATCGCTCTGACGATCGACGAGACCGGCATGGCGAAGGAGGTCGAGCACAAGCTTCAGGTGGCGCGGCGGCTCTACGACTTTGCGTGCGGCAAGCACGGCATGCCTCCGTCGGACCTGCTGTTCGACCCGCTGACCTTCACGATCTGCACCGGCAACGCGGACGATCGCAAGCTCGGCCTGTGGACCCTGCAGGCCATCGAGCGGATTTCCCGCGATATGCCGGAGTGCCAGGTCATTCTCGGGCTGTCGAATATCTCGTTCGGGCTGAACCCGCCGGCGCGGCATGTGCTGAATTCGGTCTTTCTCGATCATGCGCTGCGCCGCGGGCTGACCGGCGCGATCGTGCATTTCTCGCGGATCGTTCCGTTGCACAAGATCCCGGAGGAGGAGGTGCGGGTCGCCGAGGATCTGATCTTCGACCGCGGGCGCGACGGGTACGACCCGCTGCAGGCCTATATCGCGCTGTTCGAGGACCGCACCGCCAAGAAGAGTGAAAAGAAGGGCCGCCCGGAAAAGCTAGAAGATCGTCTCGCGCAGCGCATCGTCGACGGGGACCGGCAAGGACTCGAAGCCGATCTAGACTTGGCAATGCAGAGCTACAAGCCGCTCGACATCATCAACGACATTCTGCTGGACGGGATGAAAACCGTCGGCGAGCTGTTCGGCGCCGGCAAGATGCAACTTCCGTTCGTGCTGCAATCGGCCGAGACGATGAAGGCAGCGGTCCGCTATCTCGAACCGCACATGGAGCGGGTCGAGGGCCAGGAGAAGGGCACGGTGGTATTGGCGACCGTACGCGGCGATGTCCACGACATCGGCAAGAACCTCGTCGACATCATCCTGACCAACAATGGCTATCGGGTCGTAAATCTCGGAATAAAGCAGCCGATCTCCTCGATCCTCGAAGCCGCGGTCGCGCACAAAGCCAACGCGGTCGGTATGTCGGGGCTGCTCGTCAAATCGACGGTGGTGATGCGCGAGAACCTCGAGGAGATGAGCCGGCAGGGCCTCTCATTGCCGGTCATGCTCGGCGGCGCGGCGTTGACGCGGCGCTATGTAGAGGAGGATTGCGTCAAGGCCTATGAGGCCGGGCGCGTCGCCTATGCGCGCGACGCCTTCGACGGGCTCGATCTGATGGACAAGATCGTCGGCGGGCGGTTTGACGCGCATCTCGAGGAGGTCCGGCGCAAGAGTGAAGGCCGCCCCGTCAACCAGAGCCGCAAGCTCGGGCGCGCCGCCGACCCGCGGCCGTTGCGGCCGGTCGACGCCGAGGAGGTCCGCCTGCGCCGCGCCGAATTGAGTCGCGGCGTGCCGGTACCCGAG
>JBARIB010000816.1:0-1736 GCA_049799535.1 Allostellaceae bacterium
CAACCCGCCTTGGAACATTCCCCGTTCCATCGCACAGAAGGAAGTCCTCCCGAAATTGGCGGGCGATCCGTCCTACCTGGCCAGCCATCACATGCGGTTTCGCAGCAACGGGGAGATCCAGCAAGAAGCCGGGCCTTACAGCGCGCTGGGCCGGCTCAAATTCGAGATGAACGATCGGTACGACGTTTATCTGCACGATACGCCGACCAAGTCCCTGTTCCAGTCTGCTGCGCGGATGATGAGCCACGGCTGCGTGCGTGTCGAAAACCCGCGCGCCTTGGCCGCGTTGCTCGTAGGTCAAGGGGCGGAGGCGATCGACAAGGGCATTGCCGCCGGACACACTAATCGCCGGGCGCTGCTAGCGCCGATGCCGGTCTTCATTGTCTATCAGACGGCGTATGTCGAATCGGACGGCTCAATCCAGTTTCGCGGCGATCCCTACGACCGCGATGACGAGATTTGGCAACACCTGACCCGCAGGATGCAGCTGCCGATGGCACAAGATTCTGGCGCAGGCCAACGGAAAGGGTGATCACGTAAAGATTGGTTCAACCGTCAGTCAAAGAACACGACAGCAAACTGCCATCCAATCGGTTGATTTTCATCATCGGGGTTGTCGAACCAGTTTTCGGATGATATGGCCTCCCCCGGGGAATTTGGGGGAGTAACAAATGCAAGCGTCTTCTTTGGTGACTCGGCGCCGATTGCTCGGCGCCGCCGTCGCCGTTACTACCGTTGGTCTCGTAAAGTCAGCGCCGGCCCTCTCCTATGCGCCGCGGTCGGTATCGCTTTACAACACCCACACCGGCGAGTGGCTGCGTACCGTGTACTGGGCAGACGGCCACTACATCCGTGAGGCGGTCAGGGACATCAACTGGATCCTACGGGATCACCACACCGACGAGATGCGTCCGATCGATGCGGGCGTGCTCGACGTGCTCGGGATGATGCGCGAGCGGCTCGACACCTCCGATCCGTTCCTTGTCGTCAGCGGTTACCGCTCACCGATCACCAATACGAGGATGTACTTCCACGGCGAGGGGGTCGCCAAACACAGTTACCACGTCAAAGGTATGGCGATCGATCTGCGGTCGGAGACCCGTAGTCTGCCGCAGCTGCGCGCTGCAGCGATGAGCCTCGAATGCGGCGGTGTGGGCTATTATCCGCGCGCGAATTTTGTGCACGTCGATTGCGGACCGATCCGACACTGGTGAGCCGAATAGCTCGCCGTGCCCTGCCCGCCGGGTGCGGGCACGCTTAATTTAAATACCGTTAGAAATCGTGCGGGGAACTCTTGGTCGCGCCCCAAGGTTGTACATGCGGTAACAACTGCCGATGGATAGCTATGTTGGGCACGATCCTTCTTATCATTCTGATCATCCTCTTGATCGGCGCCCTGCCGACTTGGCCGTATAGCAGCGGGTGGGGATACTACCCGAGTAGCAGCCTCGGGTTATTGCTGGTCATTATTATCGTACTGCTCGCCTTCGGTCGAATATAGCGGCCGTCCGAGGCAGCCCCGCCGTCTTCACCCGCTCCGCGAGCCTCTCCGCAGCACCTCGATCCGCAGCGGAAGAGGCTTGCCGAGCCAAGCTGCAAACCGGGTGTGATCCGCGACGCTGTCGTCGGTGAGCGGGTGAACCAGAACATTGAGACCGTCGCGGTTCAACATCAGCCAGGGTACGATCGTTGAAAGCTCCTCGACCGCGAAAGCCACCTGATACATCGATATCGGG
>JBARIB010000817.1:0-2761 GCA_049799535.1 Allostellaceae bacterium
GGGCGATGTCGTTACTCCCAACCATAACATGGCTGAACATTCCGTTTTCTCCTTATCAGGGCCACAAGTTGCCCGCCGTCTCCGCCCCACAAGCGGTACACGTTTTGCAGGCCGGGGTCAGTATGACGGGGCGATGGTTGGAAAGAGACAAAAATCTCTCCCTGCATCGCCATCCCCGGCCGCCTGTGACAGCTGGGCTATGCCGTCCCCAACGACCGTAAGCTCGTCGCGCATTGGAAGGAGC
Source organism: Allostellaceae bacterium (assembly GCA_049799535.1). Classification (GTDB taxonomy): domain Bacteria; phylum Pseudomonadota; class Alphaproteobacteria; order ATCC43930; family CGMCC-115725; genus AP-15. The sequence continues at coordinate 245 of JBARIB010000817.1, forward strand.
GGTCGCGCATGCTCGGCCTGCGCTTCTATTTCAACGAGCGGCACCCGCAATCCTGGGTCACCGACGGTACCCTCGACTGGCTGTGGCCCGCCGCCGAGCGCGCCGGGCTGCCGGTGGCGCTCGCCGCAGGCGATGTTACTGCCGATTGTAGGCGAGATCGCCGAAAGCCACCCCAGTTTGAAGCTGATCGTCGATTATATGAGCGTGCCGCGCGCCAGCAAGGGCGAGCCGGCGCATCGCTTCCGGGCGGAATTGCTGCCTTTGCCCCTGGGCGGAAGTCGCAAAGGTCTGTGATACTCTTTACGTATGGAATCAGCTCACGTACCAACCTTGTTTCTTCTTTGCGGAAAGATTGCCGCTGGGAAGTCGACGCTGGCACGACGCCTTGCGGCGCGCGCGGCGACCTTGCTCATCAGCGAAGATCACTGGACGTCGAATCTGTTTTCTGATGACTTGCGAACAATTGACGACTACGGACGTTATTCGGCGCGGCTTCGCGCCGCCATGAGGCCGCACATTGTCGATATTTTACAGCACGGCCTCTCTATCGTCCTAGATTTCCCAGCAAATACCGTAAGCAATCGCAACTGGATGCGCTCACTGATCACTCGGGCTAATGTGGCCCACGAGCTTCATCTGCTTGATGTTCCGGACACGATTTGCAAACAGCGGCTTCGGGAACGGAATGCGAGTGGAAGGCACCCGTTCCAGGTAAGCGAAGCAGAGTACGATCTGTTCACGAGCTACTTTGTCCCTCCGGCACCCAGCGAGGGCTTCAACGTCATTGTTCACACGCCCTGAACCCAGCGTCGAGGGTGAAGCCCCGCCGAGCTGTCTGTGCCGCGAACCACCCATCGCAGGCGTCGCCCGTGACCCGGCCACCTGAAGTAGGCCCGATCGGTTCGGTCGGCCGCTCTCAGCCGTCCACCAGCGGGATTACGTCAGTGGCGAACCATTGCAGGCGCTCAATGCTCCCCGTAATGGACTGGCCGCGGCAATCGAAGATCAACTCGTGCACGCCGATCGCCGCAAAGCTTCGAATGTCGCCGGCGATGTCTTCCGGCTCGCCGGAGAAGGGCCGGCGGGACCCGTCCGGCGATGGAATGCCAGTGTCGTAGAGCGGTGCCGAACAACACGTCGAAGCGGTGCGCGGTCCCCCATTAACTCGTGGCGGTGGCCGAGATGGTTCTTGCCGAACTGTCCGGTCATGTAGCCGAGCGGTTGCAGCAGCTTTGACCGAAGCAATCCGTGCGCCTGGAATGGGATCGCTCGTACTCGGCCGGACAGTCGGATAATAGAGGTCCGTCACAACCCAGTGCCATCAGGCGGTTTCGTGCTGATCTATGCGGACATCATTGAGCGCAAGACGGCCGAAGAGAAGATTCGCGCGGCTCGCGACGCCGCCGAGACGGCGTTGGCCGAGTTGCAGGCGGCTCAGGCCGCTCGCCCATGCCAAGGACGTCGCCGAGATAGCGACGCAGGCTAGGTCGATGTTTCTGGCCAACATGAGCCACGAGATCAGGACGCCGATGAACGCCATGATTCGGGCTGTCCGACCTCCGCAGCGCGAGCAGATCGGTCGGGCTGGTGTCCAGGATCTGCCGCCAGATGTTGAACGATTGGTCAAGCGCCCCGCGCGTCCACGCTGCGAAGGCGGCGACATGCAGCAGATAGCCTTTCGGGCAGTGGCCCAGGACGAAATGCGGATCGGCCGCCAGCGTGCGTCCGACCAGCGCCATCGTGTCGGCACGGCATTTGAACCAATGCTCGACGGCTCGGTCGAACTGCGCTGCGGCTTCAGTGCTGTCGGTCGAAACGAGTAAGCCGCGCTCGTCACGCTTCATGACAGACCGCTTCTTCGTAATAGCAGCAAGGCCGCCAAAGAGAGAGGGGCGGCCTTGCGTTTTCTTGATTACGCGACGCGTTCGTAAGGGAAGCGTTGGACCTTCTCCATGTTCTTGCCTTCGATGCGGATCAGGCGGGTCGGGCCGTCGCGCCGGGGCGAGTGCAGGTCGCCTTCGTTGTAGAGATAGGCCATGCCGGGCTTCAGTGTGTAGTCTTTGATGCGGCGTGCTTTACCGGGCTTGCCCTCGCCCGGGCGCGCCACCGGCTCGTAATCGGTCATCACCGTCTCGCCGCGCGCCTGGCCGTAAATCGCCCAGGACGGACCGTGATCGTGCGGATTGCTGTCCTTGGCGCCGTGATAGACGTGACCGAGGATGCAGAAACCGAGCTCCGGATCCTCGTACAGCACCTTGCGCTCGGGCACATCGTCCGTGAGGTAGGTCCGGACGAAAGTGTCGTCCTCGAGCACCTCCTGGACCAGGCTGCAGATCTTCTTGCGGCCTTCAACCCCAGGATCCTGCTTGAGGATGCGATGGCATTCTGCCGAAAACTGCTCAAGACCATATCCCATCTATAAGACCTCCTTGATGTCCTGCACGGCCACGACGGCCCGGCAGGCCGTAAACGGAGAAAACCTAGCCGCCCGGCCAGCTCCTGGACCTACAATATTCT